>JANMMX010000094.1:0-8196 GCA_031373605.1 Allobosea sp.
TTGCAGAGATAGCGCCCGGCGCTTGGCGAAAGCTGCGCCCTGAGGCCGTTGGCGCGCAAGGTTGCAAGCGCCCCTTGCGTGTTGGCGGTGCTGCGCAAGGGCAAGGCGCTTTTGGCGGAAGCGTTGGCTTGGGCTGCTTTCGGCAGCTGTCCCGTCGCATCCACATGAAGCGGGGAGGGCGATGTGCGCGCCAGCATCTCGACGCGCAGCCAGCGGGCGCGGCCAGCCAACCCCAGCATCAGAACGGCACGCGGCCTCTCCATTTCAATGGCCGCAGAGAGGGCGGGCAAGCCCCCGGAATAGCTGGTCTCCAGCACCAGATGTTGCGCCTTTACACCGCGCTGACGCAGCCTTCGCGCCACCTCGTGCGCCAGAAGCGCGGTCGGATTGATGCGCACATGCGGGAAAGGGCCAAAGCCGGTGATGAGAAATGGCTGCATCGCCCCATTCTTGCCGCCTTGGTATGGTTTGGAAACCCTCGTGGCGTCAGAAGGCGGCCAGAGATTTTCCCACCCCTGCCGGATTGAAGACGCGATGCTGCCTTTTGATACCTTGTCCCGCTTGAATGTCGGGCGCGCCTTGCGTGCCAGTGGCATGGCCGCGCTGCTTGCCGCTGGCCTGGGCGGCTGCATTGCGGGCGAGGCATCCGAGAGTCCGCTGAAGCCTGCGCCAATCACCGCGAAGTCGGAAATGGCCAGTGACCCCGTGCTGCTGGTCGCGACCACGCGCAAACCGGGGCCCAGCGCCACGGCTTCTCCTTTCTTCACGGCAGACAGGGGCACGGGCCTCACTTTCGCCGAGGCGCGGATGGCCCCGCCAGGCACCGGCATTCGCGCGCAGGTGACATCGCTTGGCCAGACAGCCTGGAGCGTCGCTGGTCTGCAGAACCGCGTGACGGCGGGCGCTGCGCAGGCCTTCTCGCTGGCTGCCAATGGCCGCGATCTGCTGCTTTATGTGCACGGCTACAACGAGACCTTCGAGAGCGCAGCCTCAAGCGCCGCCACCCTGTCGGATGCCATCGGCTTTCAGGGCAAGACCGCGCTTTTCGCCTGGCCTTCGGGTGGGCGGCTACTGAACTATATCGGTGACCGCGAAAGCGCGACCTGGTCACGTGATGGGTTCGAGGCGGCCCTGCGCGCCATTGGCAGCAATGCCTCGATTGGCCGTGTTCATATCGTCGCCCATTCGATGGGAACCTTGCTGACGCTGGAATCCCTGCGTCAGATCGCGCCGAATGATCCGCTGCGCCAGAAGCTCGGCGCCATCGTCTTCGCCTCGCCAGATATCGACATTGATGTGTTCGAGGCCAACGTCGCCAAGCTCGGGCCGCTCGCCTCCCGCATGACGATGATTATCGATCCGGGTGATCTCGCGCTCGCGGCTTCAGCCCGGCTGGCTGGCGGCATCACGCGGGCGGGTGCGGCTGACAGGGCAAGGCTGGAGGCGCTCGGCATGCGCGTGGCGGATGCGGGTGGCATTGGCTGGAGCGTGATCCGGCACGATCTGTTCCTGTCCAACAGCGAAGTGACGCAAGTCATCCGCCGCGCGATGGATCGGGCGGGCTGAGGGCTCTTGCTCTGGTCGTGCCCTTGCCGCACATTCCGGCCATGCAAAGCCAAAACAAGCCAATCCTGATTGCTGCTGCCGGGCTGGTGGCAATCGCCCTTTCGAGTGTGCCAATCCGCGCCCATGACGCCACGCCCTTCCGCGAGGCTGGCGTGTCGCATGTCATCCATCTCGATGAGGTGGGCGGCAAGGTCAATGACATCAACATCGAGACCTATGTTCCACAGGCTTGCGCTGAAAGGCCCTGTCCGCTGGTTGTGGTGATGCATGGCCTCCAGCGCCGCGCCGATCAGGTGCGCGATGCCTGGATTGCGGCAGCCGACAGGCACGGATTGCTGATTGCCGCCCCGCACTTTGACCGGGAGCGCTTTCCGACAAGACTTTACCAGCAAGGCGGCGTGCAGCGGGAGCCGGACAAGGCGAAATGGATCTATGCCACCATCGAGCGCTTCTTCGACAAGGCGCTGGCCTCTGGGCGCGTGAAGGGCCAGGATTATGTGCTTTATGGCCACTCAGCGGGTGCGCAGTTTGCCCATCGCATGGCGCTGCTGATGCCAGAGGCGCGGTTTTCCACCGTGGTCAGCGCCAATGCGGGCTATTACACCTTGCCGGGTTTTGGCGAACTCTCGGACGGGCGGGCCTTCCCCTTCTCGCTGACGGGCACGCCCGCGAGCCCTGAGACCCTGCGCCGGAGCTTCGCCAAGCCGATGCTGATAATGCTGGGCGATCAGGACAATGACCCGCTTCACGAGCAGCTGAACAAGAGCGACGGTGCCAACGCGCAAGGCGCACACCGTTTTGCGCGAGGTCAGAATTTCGCTGCCGTCGCAGCCCGGCAGGCGGCCAGCCTGGGCGCAGCCTACAACTGGCGCGTGGAGATTGTGCCGGGCGTGGGCCATGAACAGGCGAAGATGGCGGATGCCGCCGGTGCGGCGCTGTTTGGCCGGTAACCGACTTCAGAGACGCGTTGGTTGCAACGGGACCATTCAACGGCAAATCGCTGCTGACTCTGCACTGATCTTTGCGCTAAAGGACATGCAACGCCAGAAGTCTGCGCGTCCCGGAGCTGCCATGCTGGCTGTTGCCCCTTTTCGCCGCGCGCTGCTCGGGCTCTTGCTCGTGATTGGGCTGCCCATGGGCTTGGCTGCCTGTGGTTCCGGCGGCACGCTGGAGCTCAACGTTACCGATGTGCGGCAGGACGAAACGCAGGGCCGCCAGCGTGTCTTCGTGGCGACCACGCGCGAGCACAGCACGGACAACATCCTATTTTCCGGCGAGCGCGGCATGCGTGGCTCATTCGCAACGGTCGACATCTCGATCCCGCGTGACCATAAGGCCGGCGAGCTGGAACTGCCGAGTTCCGGGCCGCCCACGCCGTCAAAGCATTTCACGGTCACGCAGGCGCGGCGTCTCGCTTTGCCGAAGATCAAGGCCGAAGTGATCGCGGAGCTGAACAAGCGTCCGCCGGCTGACCGTGATGTGCTGGTCTTCGTCCATGGCTACAACACCACCTTTGCCGATGCCGCGTTCAGGTTCGCCCAGATCGTGCATGATTCCGGCTTCAAGGGTGTGCCGGTCCTCTTCACATGGCCCTCGCGCGGTGAGCTTCTGGCCTATCCTTACGATCGCGAAAGCGCGCTGTTTTCCCGCGATTTTCTGGAAGAGGGCCTGCGCTCGATCAGCCGCGATCTGGGTGTCGCCAAGTTTGACGTGCTTGCGCACTCCATGGGCACCATGTTGATGCTGGAAGCGCTGCGGCAGGCGGAAATCCGTGGCGATGGCAGTTTCGGTGGCAAGCTGCGCGATGTCATGCTGGCTGCACCTGACGTCGATCTCGATGTGTTCCGCACCCAGGCCCGCACGATCAAGCGCCCCATCACCGTCTTCGTGTCGAAGGATGACCGGGCGCTGTCCTTCTCGCGCCGCTTTGCCGGCGACAAGCGACGGCTTGGGGCACTGTCTTCGGAGGATGCTGACAGCATCGCCGAACTGAAGACGCTCAAGGTCGAGATCATCGACCTTTCCGACGTGAAGACCAGTGACACCCTGAACCACGCCAAGTTTGCCGCCTCTCCGAAGATTGTCGCCATGATCGGCAAGCGGTTGCAGGCCGATGGTGGCATCGGCAGCAGTGGCAGCCGCACGGGCGACCTTCTCGTCGGCGGGGTGTCTGGCGTCGTCGGCTCGACGGTGGAGTTTGCCGTCAACGCTCCTGTCTCGATCATCACCGGCGGGCGCGGGCCGACATTGAATCTGGTTGGCCCCTGACGGGCGTGCCACGACCTTGCCAGTTGGTGGCGGACGCAGTGCGGATGACGTCCACCTGCACATAAATGCAGAATGAACGGCGCACTCAAATTCCGTTCAGCTGCTTTCCGCTAGAACCGTCACTGTCAGAAACCGGTCGATCCCGATCAGTCTGGCAGACAGGACGCTTCAGATGTCTCGCAAGCTCGTTTCCGCTGCTTTTGCGGCAGCAGCCTTCGTCGCCGCTTTTGCCTCACCCGCCATGATCTCGACGGCCTCCGCGCAGTGGCCCGGTCAGTTCTCCTATCCGGGTGGCTCCACGGCGCATGTGCCATATGAGGCGCCTGCGCATGTTGAGCCCGCCTTCCATGGCGGCCCGCATTACGGCCCGCCCCGTGGCTATGGCGGTGGCTACTATGCCGCCCCGCCGCGCCGCCACTATGGCTATGGCCCGCCCCGTCGCTGGGAGCACCGTCGTGGCCCGCCGCCCTGGGCCTATGGCCCGCCGCGCCATCGTGGCTACAGCTGGTGATCCAGGCCTGATGTGAAAACACAAGCCGCGCTCCGAAAGGGGCGCGGTTATTTGTACGACGGCGATCCGCTTGCGACTTTGGCCGTCACTTCGCCCGCATGGCGGCATCATAAGCGCTCTGCGCAGCCAGAATGTTGCCCATGTGCGTGGCGGTCCAGACACGCAGCGCGATGATCGTCTCGGCCAGTGTCTCGCCAAGTTCCGTCATGGCATATTCCACAGTGACCGGCACGGTCGCATAGGCGCGTCGACAAATCAGGCCGTCACGTTCGAGGTTTTTCAGCGTCTGCGACAGCATTTTCTGTGAGACGCCGTCGATCCGCCGTCGCAATTCGTTGAACCTCACCGGTCCTCCAGAAAGCGTGCCGAGGATCAGCAGCGCCCATTTGTCAGCCAGCCGGTTGAGCACAAGCCGCGAAGGACAGGCGGAACTGTAGCAATCCCATCCGGGTGTCGCACCCTCCATGTCTGGCGCTGATGAATTGGCCGCCGCAACATTTGCCCTGATGTTCATTGGTGACACTCCAGCAGACCACCGCAGTTTCCCGCAGGAAACCAGCTTACAAGAAGGTGCCTTCTTGTAAGCTGGTTTCAGATTTTATAACAAGTTACTATTCGTAACCTATTAAAGGAAACAATCCCATGAAAATTCTTCTCGTTGGCGCAAACGGCACGCTTGGCAAGGCAGTCGCGGCCGAGCTTGGCCAGCGCCATGACATCATTTCTGCTGGCCGGAGCAGTGGCGAGTTGGTCGATATCGCCGATGTTACCAGCGTCACGGCGCTGCTGCATCGCGTGGGCAAGCTCGATGCCATTGTCAGCGCGGCAGGCAATGTGCATTTCGGCCCACTGGCTGACATGACGCCGGAACTGCTCGGCATTGGCCTGAAGGACAAGCTGATGGGGCAGGTCAATCTGGTGCTGGGCGGGCAGGGCGCGCTCAACGATGGCGGGTCCTTCACCCTCATCACAGGTATCCTGACGCATGATCCGATCCGCTATGGTGCCAGCGCAAGCATGGTCAACGGCGCACTTGAATCCTTCGTCAAGGCTGCCGCGATCGAGCTGCCACGTGGCCTGCGCATCAATGCCGTCAGCCCGACTGTGCTGGTGGAATCGATGGAGGGTTACGGCCCCTATTTCCGTGGCTACAAGCCCGTTCCTGCCGCCGAAGCGGCCCTTGGCTTCGCCAAAAGCGTGGAAGGTGCGCAAACCGGGCAGGTGTTCCGCATCGGGTGAGGCCAACGGCCATGTTGCAGAATTGAGGGCAGAGGCCGCAAGGCCTCTACCCCACCCGCCGCTGGGCATAGCCCAACCGGGCGCTCAGTTCTTCCAGCAGCTGTTCGGCAGCCTCCGCCACCACAGTCCCCGGCGGGAAGATGGCAGACGCGCCAGCATCGCGCAGTGCCTGGAAATCCTGCGGCGGAATGACGCCGCCCACCACCACCATGATGTCAGGACGACCAGCGCGGGCGAGTGCATCCTTAAGCTCCGGCACAAGCGTCAGATGGCCAGCGGCCAGCGATGACACACCGATAATGTGCACATCATTGCCGACTGCGAGCCTGGCCGCCTCATCGGGCGTGGCGAACAGCGCGCCGATATCGACCTCGAAGCCGAGATCGGCAAAGGCCGAGGCAATGACCTTCTGGCCGCGATCATGCCCATCCTGCCCCATCTTGGCGACGAGGATGCGCGGGCGGCGGCCATCATTCTCGGCAAAGGCGTCGGTCAGCGCCTGCACGCGCTGCACGGCGGGGCTGTCCTCGCCCGCCTCGCGCCGGTAGACGCCGGAGATCGCCTTGATCGTCGCAGCATGGCGGCCGAAGACTTTCTCCATCGCCATGGAAATCTCGCCGACCGTCGCCTTCGCGCGTGCGGCCTTGATGGCCAGATCAAGCAGATTGGCAGTGCCGCGCGCGCCCTGCGTGAGGGCTGCCAGCGCCGCTTGCGTCTGCGCCTCGTCACGCTCGGCCTTCAGGCGCCTGAGTTTTTCCAGTTGCTGCGCGCGCACCGAGGCATTGTCGACCGAGCGCACCTCCAGCATCGCCTCGTTCTCTGGCTTGAAGATGTTCACGCCGATGATCTTCTGCTGGCCGGAATCGATCCGCGCCTGCGTCTTGGCGGCGGCCTCCTCGATGCGCAGCTTCGGAATTCCTGCCTCGATGGCCTTGGCCATGCCACCCAGCTTCTCGATTTCTTCGATATGGCTCCAGGCACGCGCCGCGAGATCCGCCGTCAGCCGCTCGACATAGTAGCTGCCACCCCAAGGGTCGATGATCTGCGTGGTGCCGCTTTCCTGCTGCAGCAGGATCTGCGTGTTGCGCGCGATCCGGGCCGAGAAATCGGTCGGCAGCGCCAGCGCCTCGTCCAGCGCATTGGTGTGCAGCGACTGCGTGTGGCCCTGTGTGGCTGCCATCGCCTCCACCATCGTGCGCGGCACATTGTTGAAGACATCCTGCGCCGTCAGCGACCAGCCAGACGTCTGGCAATGGGTGCGCAGGGGCAAGGATTTGTCAGACTTCGCGCCGAAATCCTTGACGAGCTTGGCCCAGATCAACCGTGCCGCGCGCAGCTTCGCCACCTCCATGAAGAAGTTCATGCCGACGGCCCAGAAGAAGGAGAGGCGCGGCGCAAACTGGTCCACATCGAGGCCCGCCCGCTGGCCGGCCCGGATGTATTCGACACCGTCCGCCAGCGTGTAGGCCAGCTCCAGATCCTGCGTCGCACCCGCTTCCTGCATGTGATAGCCGGAGATCGAGATCGAGTTGTATTTCGGCATATGCTGCGACGTATAGGCGAAGATGTCGCCGATGATCCGCATCGAATGGCCGGGGGGATAGATGTAGGTGTTGCGGACCATGAACTCCTTGAGAATGTCGTTCTGGATCGTGCCCGACAGCTTGTCCTGAGCAACGCCTTGTTCTTCGGCAGCGACAATGTAGAGCGCCAGAACCGGCAGAACGGCACCATTCATCGTCATCGACACGCTCATCTGGTCGAGCGGAATCCCCGAGAACAGCGTGCGCATGTCATAGATGGAATCGATGGCCACGCCCGCCATGCCGACATCGCCCGCCACGCGCGGATGATCGGAATCATAGCCCCGGTGCGTTGCCAGATCGAAGGCCACGGAAAGCCCTTTCTGCCCGGCGGCCAGATTGCGCCGGTAGAACGCATTCGACTCTTCCGCCGTCGAGAACCCGGCATATTGCCGGATCGTCCAGGGCTGGTTGACATACATCGTCGGGTAAGGCCCACGCAGGAACGGCGCGAGACCGGGATAGCTGTCGACGGCTGCAAGGCCGGCGCGGTCGGCTTGCGTGTAAACTGCCTTGACCGGGATACCCTCAGGCGTCAGCCAGGGGGTGGCGGTGAGGTCTGCACCGTGCTCAGCCATGTGCCGAGCACCCACGTCTTCGCTGGCGGCGGACCAAGCGGGCAGGGCGGTGAAATCGGGGATCATGGATGTCGTCATTCCGAAGCCTCCAGAACCACCCGGACCTTCGTGCCCGTCGCCGCCGCATAGCGCTCCAATGTGCGCATCGAGGGCCTGCTGCGCCCGCTTTCAAGCCGGGCAACGACAGATTGGGTGGTTCCCATGCGTTGGGCGATCTCTCCTTGCGTCAAACCGGAGCGCGCACGGGCCTTGGACACTTCCAGCGCCAGCAACCACTCCCATTCGATCTCTTTTTCTGCAGCAATGAAAGCCGGGTCGCGCCGCCACTTCGCCGCAAGTTGCGAGAATGGCTTCAGGTCAGGATTCTCGCTCTCAACCTGGCCAACTCCAGTTCCGCCAGCGGCGTTTTTCGTGTCTTCTTGACGAAGGCGCGCAGCAGAACCAATCGGCG
>JANMMX010000118.1:0-6328 GCA_031373605.1 Allobosea sp.
GCCGCTGAAAACGATTGTCGACACGCTGGCCAAGCAGAACCAGATGCTGCCCTTCGAGCCGATGGACCATCGCGCGCTGCTCGGCACCACAGGCGAACCGACCATTGGCGGCGTGTTTTCCGGCAACATCTCCGGCCCGGCCCGCATCAGCCGGGGTGCCTGCCGCGATTCGGCGATTGGCGTGCGCTTCGTCAACGGGCGTGGCGAGATCGTCAAATCTGGCGGCCGCGTCATGAAGAACGTCACCGGTCTCGACCTCACCAAGGTGATGTGCGGTGCCTTCGGCACCTTGGGCATTGTCACTGAAGTGACTTTCAAGGTGCTGCCCAGGCCGGAACGCGTCGCCACGCTGGTGCTGGATGGGCTCGATGATGTGAAGGCCGTGGCTGCGCTCTCGCTGGCGCTGGGCTCGCCCTTCGAGCCGACAGGTGCAGCCCATCTCCCTGCCGGCATGGGAACCGAGCAGGCACGCACGCTGATCCGGCTCGAGAATTTCTCAGCCTCCATCGACTATCGCGTGGCGGCGCTCGGCAAGCTGCTGAAGGGCTTCGGCTCCGCCCGCCTGATCGAGGGCCGCGACGCTGACGCGCTGTGGGTCGCGATCCGCGATGCGAGCCTGATTGCCGAGCCGCGCGCGGCCTGCATCTGGCGGCTTTCACTCAAGCCATCGGACGCTCCGCAAGTTGTGCAGTCGATTGCGGCAAAACTGCCTGAAGCGCGCTGTTTCTTTGATTGGGGCGGCGGGCTGGTGTGGCTTGCAGTCCCGGCAGGTCAGGATGCGGGCAGTGCAGTCATCCGGCAAGCCGTGGCGCAGTCGGGCGGCCATGCCACACTAGTGCGTGCGCCGCAGGAGCTGCGCGCCGCGCACCCGGTGTTCCAGCCCCAGCCCGAGGCGCTGGCCAAGGTCACGCGCGGCGTGAAAACGAGCTTTGATCCGCAAGGCCTGCTTGAGCCTGGCCGGATGTATGCGGGCGTCTGAAGCTGCCTTTCTGTCCAATCAAGAAATGATCCCCTGATGCAAACCAACTTCTCCCCCGCCCAGCTCGCCTCCGATCCGCGCATGCCTGTGTCGGAGAAGATCCTGCGCACCTGCGTGCATTGCGGCTTCTGCACCGCCACGTGCCCGACCTATCTGCTGCTGGGCGACGAGCTGGATTCCCCGCGCGGCCGCATTTATCTCATCAAGGACATGCTGGAGAACGGCAAGCCGGCGACAGCCGAGGTGGTGAAGCATGTCGACCGTTGCCTTTCCTGCCTCGCCTGCATGACGACCTGCCCTTCCGGCGTGCACTACATGCATCTGGTCGACCACGCCCGCGCCCACATCGAAGAAACGTATACCCGCTCCTGGCATGACCGGCTGATGCGCAAGGTGCTGTCTGCCATCCTGCCCTATCCCAACCGCTTCCGGCTTGCGATCCTGGGTGCCATGATCGGGCGCCCCTTCAAGGGTCTCTTCGGCGCGCTGCCGGTTGTCGGCCCGCGCATGAAGGCGATGCTGGAGCTCGCCCCATCCTCCGTGCCGCCGCGCTCGAGCGCCGAGCAGGGCAAGCTGTTTCCGGCCACCACACCGCGCAGGAAGCGCGTCGCGCTGCTGACAGGCTGTGCCCAGCCGGTGCTGAACCCGATGATCAACGATGCCACCATCCGGCTGCTGACGCGCCATGGTGTCGAGGTCGTGCTGCCGAAGGGCGAGGGCTGCTGCGGCGCGCTCGTCCACCACATGGGGCAGGAACATGCGGGCCATGGCTTCGCGCAGGCCAACATCGCCGCCTGGATGGCCGAGGTCGATGGCGAGGGGCTGGATGCCATCCTCATCACGGCCTCAGGCTGTGGCACCACGATCAAGGATTATGGCTTCATGCTGCGCGATGACCCGGTCTGGGCCGAGCGCGCTGCGAAAGTTTCGGCGCTGGCAAAGGACATCACAGAATTTCTGGCGACGCTGGAACTGGCGCCCGCCCGCGAGACCGGGCTGAGCGTGGCCTATCATTCGGCCTGCTCGATGCAGCATGGCCAGCAACTGAAGGATGGCCCGAAGAAGCTTCTGGCGGCGGCAGGGTTCAAGGTGAAAGAGGTGCCCGAGGGCCATATCTGCTGCGGCTCTGCCGGAGTCTACAACATCCTGCAGCCGGAGATCGCAGGCCAGCTGCGCGAGCGCAAGGTCGGCAACATCGCCAAGACCCGGCCAGATATTGTCGCCACCGGCAACATCGGCTGCATGACGCAGATCGGCAAGGGTTTTGCCGATAACGGCATCGCGACGCCGATCGTCCACACCGTCGAGCTGCTGGATTGGGCAACAGGTGGTCCTCTGCCCGAGGTGCTGGCGCAGGCCGGGTTCAGTGAGGCAGGGCGCGCGCTGGTTGACGCCTAGCCCGCCAAGAAGGGCTCAGCCCAGCACACTTCGCCGCAGCAGGTCGAGCGCGACCAGCGTCAGCAGAACTTTCAGGCCGATGCTGAACAGCTTTTCCGGCAGGCGCTCCAGCAGCGCCGTGCCGAGCATCGTGCCAGCCAAGCCGGATGCGATCATCGCCAGCGTCAGCGGCAGCCAGTCGGCAAAGGAAAAGCCGACCAGCCCGAAAGCCGCGACCTTCAGCGCGTGCTGGGCCGTCTGCATGGCGGCATGGGTCGCCACAAGCGCGCGCTTCTCCAGCCCGAGCGGCAGCAGCAAGGCCTGCACGAACGGGCCGACAGCGCCCACGAACATGGAGAGCACGCTCGCGATCAGCCCACCCGCGATCATGCCCTGACGCTCAAGGCCGGAGATTTTCGGCTTTGGCAGCCACACCATGACAAAGATGAACACACCAAGCGCCCCCAGGAGTGCGCGCACCGGCAGGCTCGTCACCAGAAGGGCGCCCGCCAGGACGCCGACCACGCTGCCAGCCAGAAAGCGCCAGACTGGCGGCCAGACGATATGCGCACGCTGGATCACGGCGCGACCAATGTTGGAGCCAAATTGCACGACACCATGCACAGCCACGATGGTGGCCGGCGGGACGGCTGCCGAGAGCGCGCCCAGCATGGCAATGCCGCCGCCAATGCCGAAAGCGGCCGTGAGCGCCGATGTCAGGAAGCTGACAGCAATGAGGGCCAGTGCAAGAGCGGGCGAAAGGCCTTGGGGAAGCAGCAGTTCAAACATGAGTCGGCCAAGGGCTCCGGTTTCGGCTGGAGTCGAATTCGAAACCATATCACCTCACCAACTGCAAACCACATCCGCGATTGGCGCTTTACGATGGCGCGAAATGGGCGTTTCCTGAAGGTCGGGGAAGGCCGCGCACTGTCCAGCGTGCGGTCACGGTTGCATTAGGGTGAGGTGTGTCATGCGTCGTCTGCTGGCTTTGTTGGCTTTTGTCGTGGCCTCGGTCGGATGGCTCGGTGCTGCTCATGCCGGGCTCGAGGCGCGTGTTGACCTTGGCACACAGCGCATGATCGTGCGCACAAGCGATGGCGAGACCCACAATTGGGCGATCTCGTCGGGCCGCAAGGGCTATCGCACGCCGACCGGAACTTACCGTCCGATCCGGCTGGAGAAGAAGTGGTATTCCCGCAAGTACGGCGGCAACATGCCCAATGCCGTGTTCTTCCGTGGCGGTTATGCCGTGCATGCCACGGGCGCCATCGGGGCGCTGGGCCGCCCGGCCTCGCATGGCTGTATCCGCTTGCACCCTGCCAATGCAGCGAAATTTTTCGCGCTGGTGCAGAAGCACGGCAAGGGCGGCACACGCATCGCGCTGCACGGCATCGCGCCGGACGGCAACACGCAATTCGCCAAGGCGAAAAGCCGCAACACGCAAGTTGCGAAAGCCAAGGCGCGCAATCCGGTGGCTGTCGCCAAGGCCAAGCGCGGCACGGGCGGGGCGGACTGGAGCATGGCGCGCGAGCAGCTGTTCCTGAAACCGGGCCTGCCGCCAGCGGCCTATGGCTATCAGCCTGTTCGACGCTAGGCCGACATCAACCGGTCAGCAGCGAAGGCTCGATCCGCATCCAGCCGGACAATGTCTCGCCCGGCTGCAGCGTCTTCAGCGGTGACACATCGCGCGCTGCCGCCTCGCTCGGGCTGCCCATGCCGTGGCTTTGCGGCTCAACGCAGAGGAAATCTGCATCCGGTGGCGCCCAGACCAGCGGGAAGCGCAGGCTTTCGTTGGCTGTCATCGTGAGGCGCAAGCTAGTGGATGGCGTTTCGATCACGGCGCGTCCGTCCCAGCCAAGACAGCTCAGCACTTGCTCGGTATGGCTTCTGAACAAGGGGCCTCTGGCATAAGGCCCACCATCGTCAAAGGTTTCATGGCCATTTGCACGGTAGTGCTGGCCGAATGTGAGTGCGCCATCGGTTGCCATGGTCAGCCGCGTGTCGGCAGCGCAAGGAAACCACGGATGCAGGCCCAGACCGAAGGGCAGTGCCGTCTCAGCCGTATTGGCAACCGAGATCGTCGCGGTCATACCGGCTTCATCGAGGCTGATCTCGAGGTCGCACCGGTAGCGATACGGGTCGGGCCCGGCCTCGCGGGCGTGACTCATCACGGTATGACCGGCGCGGTCAGACCGGTATGACCAGGCCGATTGCCAGCCAAAGCCGTGGATGTTGATGTTGGCCACTTCATCATTCAGCGGCACGGTGAAGCGCTGGACACCATCATCCACGACGCCACCCACCGCCCGGTTGGCGAAGGGCACCATGGCCCAGAGGCCGAAACGGTTGGGCGCCGCGCGCGATGGCACCGGCTCTGCGGGGCGATGAAGCAGATCGAATGTCCTGCCATTCGGCGCTGCCCAGACAAGCCGCTCGACAAACCCGCCATGTTCCGGCGAAAGCGTGGCCTCCAGGCGGCTTGATCGAATTTTCGTTGCCGATGTCATGCCATCCCTCATGGCAGCAACGGCTGTATCTGGCGCTGCAGCGCGTGCATTCTCGGCAGGAAGCGCGTGGTCATGTCGTGCGCCGACATGCGTTGCGATTGTCCGGAAATGTTCATGGCAGCCACTGTCCTGCCCGCCGAATCGATCACCGGCAGGGCAATCGAGATCAGCCCGATTTCCAGCTCCTGATCAACCAGCGCCCAGCCTTGTGCGCAGGCCTGATGGATACGCCCCATCACGGCGCTTGTCTCGGTCAGGGTGTGTCGCGTCAGCGGAACAGGACCTGCCGCCAGCACGCGCTGGCGGGCCTCTTCTTCGGACAGTGCCGCAAGCAGCATGCGCCCCATCGAAGTGCAATAAGCCGGCAGCCGCGCGCCGACCGAAAGGCCGACCGACATGATGCGCTTCTGCGCCGAGCGGGCAATGTAGATGATCTCATGGCCTTCCAGAATGGAGGCAGAGGCCGATTCATGCGTCTCTTCCGAAAGCTGTTCAAGAAAGGGCTGCAGGATTTGAGGCAGCGGCGATGAGGCGAGATAGGCATATCCCAGCCGCAGCACGCGCGCCGTCAGCCGGAAGAACTTGCCGTCATAGGTCGCGTAATGGCTGGCTGTCAGCGTCAGCAGGCAGCGCCGCGCAGCAGCGCGTGACAGGCCTGTCATGGCCGAGACTTCGGCAATGGTCAGCTGCCGGTGCGCGCCATCAAAACATGCGATGACGGCCAGACCCTTCTCCAGCCCGGCCATCAGGTCACGTTCGGCAACCGCCGGGGCTTCGTTGATCGGTGTCATGGTCATGATGGGCCGGTGCTTGACGTGAACGGTCGCACCATGGCATTGTGCGAATAACAAATCAATGTGCGATTATCGCACAAACCGAGGAATCAGGGATGGCGCGTTTTCTCTCGTTGCAAGAGGGTGTTGAAGAGGTGCTGCGCGATGGCAACTCGGCTGCGATGGAGGGCTTCACCCATCTCATTCCCTTCGCCGCGGGCCACGAAGCCATCCGCCAGAACAGGCGGCACCTGACGCTGATCCGCATGACGCCAGACCTGATCTATGACCAGATGATCGGCATGGGCTGTGCCGAGAAGCTTGTTTTTTCCTGGGGCGGCAATCCCGGTGTCGGCTCGCTGCACCGGCTGCGCGATGCGGTGGAGAACGGCTGGCCCCACAGGCTGGAGCTGGAAGAGCACAGCCATGCCGCCATGGCCAATGCCTATGAGGCGGGCGCCGCCAATCTGCCTTTTGCGGTGTTTCGTGGCTACAAGGGCGTCGATCTGCCGAAGGTGAACACGAAGATCAAATCCGTCACCTGCCCCTACACCGGCGAGGTGCTGGCGACCGTGCCAGCCTTGCGGCCGGATGCTGCTTTCATCCACGCGCTGAAAGCCGACCGTGAGGGAAATGTGCTTCTGGAAGGCATCATCGGCGTGCAGAAAGAGGCGGTGCTGGCTGCAAAACGC
>JANMMX010000143.1:0-1888 GCA_031373605.1 Allobosea sp.
GGACAAGGCCATCGATGTGATCGACGAGACGGGCGCCTCGCAGATGCTGGTGCCGGAAGCCAAGCGCAAGAAGGTCATTGGCCTGAAAGAGGTCGAGGCTGCCATCGCGACCATGGCGCGCATCCCGGCCAAGACCGTCTCGAAGGACGATGCCGAAGTGCTGCAGGCGCTGGAAACAACGCTGAAGCGCACGGTCTATGGCCAGGAAAAGGCCATCGAGGCGATCTCTTCGGCCATCAAGCTGGCCCGTGCCGGCCTGCGCGACGCCGAGAAGCCGATTGGCTGCTATCTCTTCGCGGGGCCGACCGGCGTCGGAAAGACGGAAGTGGCCAAACAGCTGGCGCTTTCGCTTGGCGTGGAACTGATCCGCTTCGACATGTCGGAGTATATGGAGCGCCACACGGTTTCGCGCCTCATTGGCGCGCCTCCGGGCTATGTCGGCTTCGATCAGGGCGGCCTGCTGACCGACAAGATCGACCAGCATCCCTATTCGGTGCTGCTGCTCGACGAGATCGAGAAGGCACATCCTGACCTGTTCAACATCCTGTTGCAGGTCATGGATCACGGCAAGCTGACCGACAACAATGGCAAGCAGGTCGATTTCCGCAATGTCATCCTCATCATGACGACCAATGCCGGTGCCTCCGACATGGCGCGCAACGCCTATGGCTTCACCCGCCAGAAGCGCGAGGGCGAAGATACGGACGCGATCAACCGGCTGTTTGCGCCGGAATTCCGCAACCGACTCGATCAGATCGTTTCGTTCAGCCAGTTGCCGAAGAACGTCGTTTCGCGCGTGGTCGACAAGTTCATCCTTCAGCTGGAAGCCCAGCTGGCGGACCGCAATGTCACCATCGAGCTGACAGATCAGGCCCGCGAATGGCTGGTCGAGCATGGCTATGATGAGACGATGGGTGCGCGTCCGATGGCGCGCCTCATCCAGCAGACGATCAAGACGCCGCTGGCGGACGAGGTGCTGTTCGGGCGGCTCAAGAATGGCGGCGCCGTGCGCGTCGTCGTGGTGCAGTCTGAGTCCGTCATCAAGGTCCTGGGGCTGGAATTCCCCGAAGGCCCGGTGACGCCGAAGCCCGAGAAAGACGTGGCCAAGGCTGGCGAGAAGCGCCGCCCGCGGGTGAAGAAGTCTGCCGCAAAGACGTCGGCGAAATCGTCTGACAAGACATCAAGCGGCAATCCAGTGCGCAGCGTGCCCAAAGTTCCGCTCGCAAAGGCGTGAGGCAACATGTTGTTTCGCAAAAAAGAGGCCGTGGCGGAACAGGAATTGGCCGCACCTGCGCGCGAAAAGCTCGGCTGGTTTGAAAAGCGTGACCGCCGTCGTCGTCGTCGCAAGGTGTTCGAGGAAGTGCTGGGCTGGATCCTTGTGCCGGGCCTGCTTTATCTCGCGTGGCTGGCTGTGCAGGCCTATGGCGGCGTGCCGAAGGAGCTGCGCGAATTCGGCTCCGAGCTGGTTTCCATCGTGCTGAAGGGTGGCCGCTGAGCGCTAGTGACAAGATTTGTTGCTCGAAGCTCCGGTTGAACATCTCCGCGTTCAGCGCATGACACTGGCGTCAAAACACAGTTGGCATGACCTTCGAGGATGAGGCACACCAGCACGGTGCCTTTCTCCCAGCCGCACCGGTTCTGATTTGACGTCTTCACCTGTTTCCGAAATTTCAGCCTGGCGCGCCTTCTGGCATGGCCTGCGCGATGCGCTGCTGCTGCCAGCTTGGGTTGTGGGCCTGGCGTTGGTCGGCGTCGGTTCGCTGGCGCGCGACATTGGCTATCCGGTCGAGGTGGCCGTGCTGTCGACGCTGCTCGTCTGGGCTGGCCCGGCGCAGGTGATCTTCTTCGGCTCGATTGCGGCAGGCTCGGCCTGGACGGCGATTGCGCT
>JANMMX010000235.1:0-5362 GCA_031373605.1 Allobosea sp.
ATGGAGTGGCGCGGCGCGCAGCTCAATGGCTGCCAGTTCACGCACGGCATGGTGCACAATGTCATGTACACCGGCGTGTCGCTGAAGACGCTGCTGGACGAGGCAGGCCTCAAGCCGACGGCCAAGTGGCTGAACCTCGAAGGCGCGGATTCCGCCGCCATGAACCGCTCGCTGCCGGTCGAGAAGGCGCTGAATGATTGCCTGCTGGCCTTCGCCATGAACGGCGAGGCGCTGCGGCCCGAGCAGGGCTATCCGCTGCGTGCCGTCATTCCGGGCTGGGAAGGCAACATCTGGGTCAAGTGGTTGCGCCGCATCGAGGCTGGCGACAAGCCATGGCAGGCACGCGAGGAAACCTCGAAATACACCGATCTGCTGGCCGATGGCCGCTCGCGCAAATACACCTTCATCATGGATGCCAAATCCGTGGTGACGAACCCCTCACCGCAGGCCCCGCTGAAGCACAAGGGCCGCAACGTGCTGTCTGGCCTCGCATGGTCGGGCCGTGGCACGATCCGCCGCGTCGACGTGACGCTCGATGGCTGGCGCAACTGGCAGCAGGCGCGCATTGACGGGCCAGTGCTCGACAAGTCGCTGACGCGGTTCTACGTGGATTTTGACTGGGCCGGTCAGGAACTCATGATCCAGTCCCGCGCCATCGACTCGACCAGCTATGTGCAGCCGAGCAAGGACGAGCTACGCAAGGTGCGCGGCGTCAACTCGATCTATCACAACAACGGCATCCAGACATGGCTGGTCCGGCCCAATGGGGAGACGGAAAATGTCGAAATTTCATAAGTTTCTCGCGGTTTTCTCAGTTTCTGCCCTGGCACTCGGGCTGGCAATCGCGACGCCTTCCGCGCAGCAAACCAAGCCTGACACAAATGGCATTCAGGCCGCGAAGCCAACCGTGCAGGCGCGCCTTGGCCTTGGCCGCGCGGCGCTGCCCGAAGAGGTCAAGGCCTGGGACATCGATGTGCGCCCCGATGGCATGGGACTGCCTGCGGGCAAGGGCACAGCCAAGCAGGGCGACGAGATCTTCCAGACACAGTGCGCCGCCTGCCATGGCGAGTTTGGCCAGGGTGTCGGTCGTTGGCCTGTGCTGGCTGGTGGCATCGGCACGCTGAAAGCCGACCGGCCCGAAAAGACAGTCGGCTCTTTCTGGCCGGACCTTTCGACCGTGTTCGATTATCTCAACCGCGCGATGCCTTACGGCAATGCGCGCTCGCTCTCGGCTGACGACACCTACGCCTTGACAGCCTATCTCCTGCTGATGAACGACATCGTCAAGGACGAGAATTTCGAGCTGAACCAGTCCAATTTCACGTCGGTGAAGATGCCGAATGCCGCGACTTTCTACGCCGATGACCGTGAAAGCACGGAGAAGCATTTCTGGAACAGGCAGACATGCATGAAAGACTGCAGGCCTGCGCCGAAGGTGACAGGCCGCGCCATGGTGCTCGACGTAACGCCTGACGCGAAGTCCGGCCCGAAGGTGGATTGATGCAGCGATTGTCTGTTGCTTTACGCCTCGCCGGGACTGTTGTGCCTGTGCTCATGCTCTCGACCTCCGCGCACAGTTCAGGCGGTGACCGGGAACTGGGCAAGCATCTCTCATCAGAATGCGTCACCTGCCACCAGATTTCAGGTCGTGTCACTGCGGGCATTCCCGCCATCATCGGCCTGCCTGAAGACCAGTTCATCGCAATGATGAATGGCTATCGCGACAAGCTGCGTGACAATCAGGTGATGCAGACCATCGCCGTGAAATTCAAGGATGATGAGATTTCGGCGCTCGCCGCTTATTTTGGCAGTCTGAAGAGGCGCTGACCGCACCCGTAGCCAAAAGACATTTTGACTGTCTAATGTATTGGTCAGAAAAAAGGCATGGCACAAGCACATGCCACGTAACGGAGGGGACGATGACGCAATCCAGGTTGATCTTTTCACGCCGCGAGATCTTGGCGGGCTTCAGCGCCATTGCCGGCTCAAGCGTCATCGGCGCGCCTGCCGTGCTGGCGCAGGCCAAGCCACAGGTGGTGGTCATCGGCGGCGGTGCAGGCGGCCTGACGGCGGCCAAATACATCGCCAAGGACAGCGAGGGCAAGATTGCCGTCACGCTGGTCGAGGAAAACGTCAATTACCAGACGTGCTTCCACTCCAATCTTTATCTCGGCGGTTTCCGGGACTATGCATCGATCCTGCATTCCTATGACAAGGTCGGCAGCAACGGTGTGCAGATGATCCGTTCGCGCGCCACCGTGATCGACCGCGACAAGAAAGAAGTCGTCCTGCGCGATGGCCGTCGCCTGCGTTATGACCGCGTCGTCGTCTCTCCCGGCATCGACCTGAAATATGATTCGGTTCCCGGCTGGTCGCAGGCCGCCGAGGAGGCCATGCCGCATGGCTGGAAGCCTGGCGCCCAGACACGGTTGTTGCGCCGCCGTCTTGACGCTGTGCCCAATGGTGGCACGATCGTGATGATTGCACCGCCAAACCCCTATCGCTGCCCGCCCGGCCCTTATGAGCGCGTCTCCATGATGGCGCATGTGCTGAAAACCTCGGGCAAGACGCGCTCGAAGATTTTCATCATCGACCCGAAGGAAACTTTCTCCAAGCAAGGCCTGTTCCAGGAAGGCTGGGAGAAGCACTACAAGGGCATGGTCGAGTGGCTTGGCCCCAAGGTGCATGACGGCCTCAAGTCGGTCGATCCGAAGTCAGGCACGGTCGTGACCGGCTTCGAGACCTACAAGAACGCAGCTCTTGTCAACGTCATCCCGGCGCAGATGGCAGGCAGCATTGCCCGCGACTCCGGCCTCGCCAACGCATCGGGCTTTTGCCCGATCAACCCTGAAACGATGCAATCTGCCATCGACAAGCTGGTCTATGTGCTGGGCGATGCCGCGATTGCCGGTGACATGCCGAAGTCGGCCTTCTCGGCCAACAGCCAGGCCAAGGTTGCCGCCATGGCGATCCGCGCCGAACTCACCGGTTCACGCGTCTTCCCGGCGCGCTACACCAACACTTGCTGGAGCCTGCTGGCACCCGATGACACGGTGAAGGTGGGCGGCGCCTTCGAGCCGCGCCCGGACAAGATCACCTCGACCGTGCCCTTTGTCTCCAAGACTGGCGAAAGCGCCGATCTGCGCAAGGAAACACAGGCCGAAAACATGGGCTGGTATGGCGGCATCATCGCCGACATGTTCACCTGAGGATGAAGCGGGGGCGTCCGGGTATTTCCGGGCGCCCTGCTCTCTTCCCGCCCATCATGGGTAAAGCACCCGCGAAAACACCAGCATCGGCGCAGCATCCAACGTGCGATAGCCACGATCTGGCCGGTTTGAGCGGTTGACGCTTAGGCTCACGGTCGCGCCCACGCGCCATTGCGGCGTGAACTGGTAACTCGCATCCGCCACAACAGCTGACAGCCGGTCGAAGCGCTGGCGGCCCTCAAAACGCTGATCGTAGCGTGACCAGCGCGTGCGGGCCGTCAGCCCTGCGCTCCAGCAGGACAGTTGGTTCGGCTTGCAGGTGCTGTAGGACAGCGCCAGTGAAGGTTGCAGGCTCATCGTGTCGCTTGCACTGCCTTGCGACCAGCGCCGCCGAATTTGTAGCGACGGGGTCAGCGTCCAGCCATCGGCTGGCTTGAAATCGGCACGCAGGGCTGTGGCAAGCGCCTGGGCGGTTTCAATATGTTCTGCAAGAAGCCGAGAATGGTCATGCGTGTTTGAGTAGAACAAGACCGCCGCCACATTGTCCCAACGCCGCGTCAGGGAAAGCTGGCCGGAAACATCGGACGTATTGTAGCCCCGCAAGCCGTAATGCTCATAGGACCAGCCAAGACGGCCAAAGGCACTTATGCCCTGGCCCAAGGGCGCAAAAACCGAAAGCCCTTGCGAAAAGCGCAGGAACCCGACGCGCCTGGGGTTGCGCGCCTCTTCATCAACATTGCTGGTGAAAGAGGGCGTGAGAGCCTGCTCCATCGTGATGCGCAGGGCCGTCGCCTCCGCTCGGGGGCTGACAGGAGATATCGCAGGCGCAACAGGCGCTGGGAGCGTTTGCGCAAACAGCTGTCCAGGCAGCAGCAGACATGCGACCGCCAAGCAATGAGGAACTGACGATATAAATATGCGTTGCAGACTTGCCATCGACCGCGTCCAACCTGCGCCACCGGGATGGGCAAGCCACGCGCGAGTCAAGATTTCTCGCCTGACTATTCAGCGGGGCCCTTGAACGGCAGACGCATCAATCAACACTTTTTTGACCTGATCGAAGGCCGAAAGACTGTCAACTGTGACGCTGAGCGACTGCAAATGTGCAAAACCCATGGTCCAGGCCTCAAAATCGCGTGTCGCGACCGCACGTTCGCCAAGCGGCACAATGTCGCTGTGGCGCGGGTCACCGGAAATACGCAAGTAAGTTCCGCGCACACTCGCCGCCTCGCCCTCGATGATCTGGGCAAATCGCTCGCCATCGAAAGCGAAATAACCCGAAATGCCATGCGCGGCATTGTGCCGATGCGCTGTTGCCGAAATCCGCTCGATTTCGCGGGCGCGCGCGCCGCTATCCTCGGGCAAACGGGACTGGCTGATATAGGCGATTTGCAGAAGGCTCATTCTGGTTTCTTTTTTTGACCTTACGGCGGGTCTAAGGCACATGATCCGGCGTGGCAACCAATCTGGCCCGACACTTGTGATGAACGACGAAACGATTATGTCTGACCGTGGCCACGCGCAGTCCGAAGGATAAGAGCAATGCGTCAAAACACCAGACATTTGATTGCCGGCAAAGTAAATACTGCGTTCGTCCTAGGCGCCATTTTCAGCATATGGTTTGCTTTCACGGCTCAACAGGCCGGGGCACAGACCCGCGTCGCGCCAGACTCGCGCCAGCAGATCAACCTGTCTTTCGCTCCTGTCGTCCAGCGGACCTCGGCAGCCGTCGTCAATGTTTACGGTTCGCGTGTTGAGAAGCGTGGCCAGAACCCGTTCATGGACGACCCGTTCTTCCGGCGTTTCTTTGGTGATCGCGGTTTTGGCGTGCCGCGAGACCGCGTGCAGCAATCGCTCGGGTCTGGTGTGATTGTCGATACAGGTGGGCTGGTTGTCACCAACCACCACGTCATCGAAGGCATGACCGAGGTTAAGGTCGCGCTGTCAGACAAGCGCGAGATCGAGGCCGAGATTCTCCTGCGTGACCCGCGCACCGATCTCGCGGTCCTCAAGCTGAAGAACACCACAGGCCTGAGCCCGCTGGAGCTTGGCGACTCGGACGCATTGCAGGTTGGCGATCTGGTCCTCGCCATCGGCAATCCGTTCGGCGTCGGCCAGACAGTGACGCAAGGCATCGTATCGGCGCTGGCACG
>JANMMX010000239.1:0-2932 GCA_031373605.1 Allobosea sp.
CCGAAAATGCGCCAGCACATGCAACCTGAGCGCTGACGACAGGTTGTCGCCTCCGCGCCCGGCATCGATCTCGGCCACGAGCACAGCCAGCGGCTGGCGGGTCTCGGCTGCGATCTCGCGCAGGGCTTCCCAGAAGGGCTCTTCCAGCGAGACGCTGGTTGAGTGGCCCCGGATCGAGAGCGAGCGCTTGCGGACGCCGCTCATCGGGGTACGGCGGGCTTTTTGGGCAAGGGCTTTGCAGATGCTGATGGCGAAGCGAGGCTTTGGGTCGCATCCGACCCATCAGCACCAAGTCGGTGCCCTTCATGCCGAACCAGCTCCTGCTTGCGTTCCAAAGCTGTCAACGATTTCTCGGCCTTCGTGCGCCCGAACACCGCACGATTCTGGCTGGCCGCATCCTCGGCATGCTGGCGAAGCTTTGCCTTGCGCGCCTGCCGCAGATTGATGATCTCGGCCATTTGGCGCTGTCAGGTCTTCTTGCGGAAAGCGTCGAGGCTCACCACCTGCGCGCCGGCTTTCTCGGCGGTTTCGCTTGCAGGCGGCGCCTTAGCGCTCGCCTCGGTGCTATCGGCATCGGCCTTGGCCGCAGCCCTTGCAGCAGACTTGGCCTTGCCACCGGCCTTGGGGGTCAGCGCAACAGGGGCGGGCATCTCGTCAGGCTCTGAGCCCGCGCCACGCAGAGCCTTGGCGGCCGCAGGCTTGACCACGCTTGGCTTGACTGGCGCAGGAAGTGCGGCCGGGGCCGGCTGGTCATTGTCCTGCGCGGATTCGACTTGCGCCTCGAATTTCAGCCCGAACTGGACGGAAGGGTCGAAGAACCCGACGACACTCTCGAAAGGCACCAGCAAACGCTCCGGGACGCCACCGAAGGACAAGCCCACCTCAAACGAGTGCTCGGTGACGCCGAGATCCCAGAACTGATGCTGGAGCACAACCGTCATTTCTTCGGGATATTTCTCGCGCATGCGCTGCGAAAGCCGCACGCCCGGCGCAGTGGTGCGGAAGGTGACATAGAAATGATGTTCGCCTGGCAGACCTTCCCTGGCCGCATCAATGAGAAGCTTGCGCACGACCCCCTTGAGCGCATCCTGCACCAGGAGATCATAGCGAAGAACATCCTTGGTCATCGAAGCCATCAGCCTTGGGGTTCGGCGAATCTGGAAATCCCAGCATCCGGAGTTTGCGACAATCTGGGTCGAAAGATATGCGGACGCAAGAACGCAAAAACCAGGCAGAAAGTGGAGGATTCTGTTGCCAGGCTCCTCCGGGCCCCGCCTTACGCTGCGAAGCGCAAGGACTTGGATTTGTGTGATATTACCGCTTACGCGGCAACAGCAACACGCGCATTGTTGTCATTGGCAACTATGCTTACGGCCCGATAACGGCGGAACCATGCCGGGTAAAAGAGCAACCTTTACGCCCTCGTCGATCCTGTTTCGCCCCCGCCTCAGCCCCGCAAAAACAACGTCACGAGGCTCAGGTGGAGGCGCCGGGTACCGCCCCCGGGTCCGAATGGTTTATTACGAAGTCAGTTTATCACCATAGACAGCCCGAGAGCTGACAACTGCAATATATGGGCATGACAACCGGAATGAAAGAGCCCCTTGTCACAGGCCGTTCACAGCCAAGTGAGCCTTCGCTATCTGCTTGTGTCTGGCATCGGTCTGCAAGCGTGGCATTGTCAATGAAACGTCAGCTTTGAACAGGATTTCGATCATGAACGGCCATTTCGGAAAAAGAGATGCAGAGGGTAACCGTTCTTTCTCTGCCGGCGACGGGTGGGGTCGGGCTGCATCGGTGGCAGCGGCATGCGCCTTCATCGTGTTCGCTGCAGCCTTTGCACTGCACGCAAGCGTCCTGTCGGCGCAGGCGAAAGGCGCGCAGATTTACACCAGCACGCTGTCTGATGTCGGAGCAGGGGGCTATGACGTCGTCGCGTTTTTCCGCGAGGGCAAGCCGGTCAAGGGAGACGCAAAATTCACCCACGGCTGGCGCGGCGCGACATGGCGCTTCTCGAGTGCCAGCTACAGGAACGCCTTCGTCGCCGATCCTGCCAGTTTCGCGCCTGCCTATGGCGGACATTGCTCCTGGGCAGCCGCACAGGGCTACAAGGCATCAGGTGACCCCTTGCAATGGCGGATCGTCGATGGGCGCCTGTTCCTGAACTACAACGCCGAGATCAAAGCCAGATGGGAGGGCAACATTCCCGGCTTCATCGCCTCCGGTGACCAGAACTGGACGACGCTTGCGGAGAAATGATGCGCGCCATCACGACGAGCGGGATTGCTGCATGAGGCCTCTCTGGCTCAGGATGGATTTTTCCTCACTGCAGCATGGCAGACATGCTAGTTGTTGTCCGAGTTCGTCTATCGCGAACTGATTGCGGTCGGCGCATGCAAGCGGTTGCAGGTGTTCGTTAGGCTCATTCCGCGCCAGAGAGCAGGAGCCAGCCATGGCCAAATCCCAGATGAAGAGCAACCGCGAAGCGAAGAAGCCGAAATCCGCCAAGCCGAAGGAAACAGCGGCGCTGTCGCCGTTCGCGCCGGAGCAGGGCAAGGCCAAGGCCGGGCAGGGCGCAGGCGCCAAGAAGGGGCGATAGCCCTCACTCCGCCCGCTTCACGCCCCAAACCCCGCAATCCTCCTCCAGCCCGATCAGCGCGAGCCCATGCGCGATGGATTCGAACTGGCCGCCGGAATCGAGCTTGTCTTCGCCAAAGCGTTCGACAAACAGCCGCCTGACGGAGGGGATGTAGGATGTGCCGCCGGTGAGGAACACCTTGTCGATGGTCGAAGGCGTCAGGCCTTGCCGCGTGAACAGATCATCGACGGTCCGTCCGATGCGCGCGAGATCATCCGCGATCCAGCCCTCGAACTCACCGAGTGTGATCTTTCGCTCGATCTCGATGCCGCCCTTGCGGAAGCTGAAGTCGAC
>JANMMX010000288.1:0-3061 GCA_031373605.1 Allobosea sp.
GCGGCGAACTTGGTCGGCAGGATATGGTTGGGGCCAGACACCTTGTCGCCAAAGGCCACATTGGTCTCCTCGCCAAGGAACAGCGAGCCGTAATTCGTCAGGTTCGCATGCCACCAGTCAAGATCGGTGCAATGCACTTCGAGATGCTCGCAGGCGTATTCATCCGAGATGCGCACGAGTTCGTCGCGCGTATCGCACAGGATGATCTCGCCATAGTCGCGCCAGGCCGCACCGGCTGCATCGCGCGCGGTCGGCGGCAGGGCTGCAATCAATTCCGGCATGAGCCCCGCCACTTCATCCGCAATCCGCCTCGATGAGGTGAACAGCCAGGCCGGGCTCTCATGGCCATGCTCGGCCTGACCGACCAGATCGGTCGCGACGATCAGTGCGTCCGCGCTGTCATCGGCAATGACGGCCACTTCGGAAGGGCCGGCAAACACATCGATGCCGACCTTGCCGAACAGCATGCGTTTGGCTTCGGCCACGAACTTGTTGCCGGGGCCGACAATGATGTCCGCCGGCTGGCCGGTGAAGAGCCCGAATGTCATGGCTGCAATGGCCTGCACACCACCCAGACACATGATGATGTCAGCGCCTGCCACGGTCATGGCATAGAGCACATGCGGGTGGATGCCCTGGCCTTTGTAGGGGGCAGAGCAGGCCACCACGGTCTTCACGCCGGCGGCCTTCGCAGTGGCGACCGACATATAGGCCGAAGCGATGTGGGCATAGCGGCCCGTAGGCACATAGCAGCCTGCTGTGTTCACCGGCACCAGTTTCTGGCCAAGATGCAGGCCCGGCGACATTTCCAGCGAGAAATCCTGCACGGAAGCGCGCTGCGCCTCGGCAAAGCGGCGCACCTGCGAGGCGGCCAGCGTAATGTCATCCTTGACCGATTGCGGCACATCGCGGATGCGCTCGGCAATGGCTGCCTTGTCGAGAACGATGGCGCCATCCCATTTGTCGAGCTTCAGCGCATAGTCACGCACCGCCTGCTCACCGCCGGTTGCGATGGTTGCCAGCATTTCGGTCACGACCTTGCGGGCCGCATCGGTCTCGGTTTCGGGCGTCTTGTCGGCTTTTTTCAGGTAGATCACGGTCATTGTCTTGTCCGGCTCACAACAGTTCGGCAGGCAGAAAATTCGGGCGGCCCGGCCTGCAAGGGCCGCCCGGTCGTTCCCTCAGGCAGCGATCACTTCTTGTCGAATTCGGTGGCGAAGGCCTTCAGCTTCGGATCGGCTGCGACCTTCTTCATGAACTCGTCGGTGATATAGCTCTTGGCATCCGGGTTGGCCGGGATGGTGCCGACATCGGTGATGAACTTGCCGATTTCGGAGAACCAGCCATCGACTGTCGAAGGCGTGGCTGCGCGCGACATGATCTTCAACTGCTCGTCGAGGCCGAAAGTCGGACGAAGCGCAAATTCCTGGTCCATGGCGCGGGCCGAGACTTCGAGGCCGCCCTGCTTGTAGAAGTCGAGCGCCAGCGTGCGGGCTTCGGCAGGGTTGGCCTTGGCCCAGGACCAGCCACGCAGGAACACGGCAAGGAACTTCGCCACATCATCCGGGCGCTCCTTGGCAAAATCGCCACGAACGATCAGCGCGCCGGGCACTGTCGCGCCGGCATCGCCGCCGGAGCAGAGATACTTGGCACCGGCATTGTCTTCCAGTGTGTAGGTGTTTGGTGCCCAGACGCCGGCAATGTCGCCATTGTTCGAGGTCAGCGCCGTGATGATCTGCGCCTGGCCGAGGTTGACGAACTGCATGTCATTGGCCGCAAGGCCCATCTTCACCAGGCATTTGCGCGACGCATAATCCACGGTCGAGTTGGTGGTCAGCAGCAGGCGCTGGCCTTTCAGCGAGGCCGGATTGGCCTTGATCGCGTCGAACTTGTCGCCGCGCACCATCATCGCATTTGTCTTGGACTCGTCATTCGTGATGCCGATGGTGAGGATGTTGAAGCGCACGGCGCCCAGCACAGCTGGCACCGAACCCGTGCCGCCGACGTCCCATGATTTCGCGGCGGAAGCGGCGATCTGTGGCGCGCCTGCCGGGAAGGTGGTGAAATTCGGGGTCAGGCCCACATCCTTCCACCAGCCCTTGACGTTGGCATAGTGGAACGGCAGCGCCCAATAGAGCGACGGCTGATAGCTGACGCCGATGGCGGTCTGCGCCAGAGCAGGGGCGGGGGCAGCGCAGCCAAGTGCAGCAGCCAAGGCCAGTCCGGTCAGATAACGTTTCATGTGGTTCTCCCTTTTGTTTTGTTTCAACAGCTTCAGCTTGCCCATTTGCGGGCAGCCTCGGTCTGTCCGGCTTTACCTGACCCCGACCTTGCGGAGATCACGGATTGGATTGCCTCGCGCACGATGTCAGCGGCGAGGTCACATTCTTCATCGGTCATCGAGACCGGCGTGCGGATGTCGCACAGGCCCGCAAGGACCTCATGGGTCTGCACAAGGCTGGTCTGCTGGCCTGCGTAGCCCCAGTGCCTTGGCGCGCTTGTGAAACCGATCTGCGTTTCGGACCCGAACCACTTGATCGGCAGGCCACGTGCCTTCGTGCGTGCCAGGAAGGTCTGCGTCTCGTTCGCATCGAAGCCCAGCAGCGAGAACTGCACCGAAGTGGCGGAGTAACCTTCCTTGACTGGCCTTTTCGGCAGCCAGACAGCTTGCGACCGCGCCAGACCCGCGCAAATCCTGTCATGAATGACATTCCAGCGCGCGGCGCGACGTGGCAACTCCTTGAGCTGCGGGCGCAGCAGGGCTGCTGCCAGCGCTGTCATCCGCATGCTGAAATTGGCGGCCGACTGGCCATGACGCGCCAGAGCATCCGCGCCCGGCGTGCTGAGATGCTGGCCATGCAGCATGTAGCTGCCCGAGTGCAGGATGGCGCGCGCGGCCATGTCGGCATCATCGAGTACGAGAAAGCCACCTTCGCCAGCGTTCAGATGCTTGTAGGTCTGGGCGCTGAAACAGCCGATTTCACCAAAGTTGCCAATGGTCTGCCCATTCCAGGTCGCACACAGCGAATGGGCGCAATCCTCGATCAGCTTGAGCCCCAGC
>JANMMX010000326.1:0-7362 GCA_031373605.1 Allobosea sp.
GCTGCGAAACACGCCCAGATTCTGATCGTCACACGCCTTGGGGGCGAAGGATCATGTCAGATCGCCTATGTCGATGCGCAAGCCAACGCGAAGCCAAACGATATGGCACGTCGCGCTGCTGATGCACTTGGTCGCTCGACCACCTGCCCCGTTTCCAGCGTGGAGATTGTGGGCGCGAAAACACCCATCCTTGCCAGCTACATGAAGTGAAGTCACAGCCTCACTTGTAAAACGTCGACACCGTTTCCCACGCCATTTCCTGCAGATGCAGCGCCACATCGGGTGCCAGCCCGGCGGTGTATGTCAGCCCGACCGGCGACTTCTGGAAAATGGCGGCATAGACCGTGGCCGCGCCCAGATAGGTGCCCGCCAATGTCGGGTGGCGCTTGTCGGCGATGTAAAGGTTGATATCGGGGCGTTTGGCAGTCGACCGCGCAAAGGCAGGGCCGGCCGGCACCACGAAGGCGCCATTGTCATTGGCAGCCTTGACATAGGCTTCCGATAGCTGCGCCGTCATCTCCGGCTTGTCGGCATAGGCCCAGGAGATGAAGAACACCGGCTGCGCGCCGTTCTTCCGCGCGATCTCGCTGTAGGACTTCGCATTCTCGGTGAAAACCGTGCCCAGCTGCGGATGAATCGGGCATTGCGAGCAATCCATCATCATCACCAGCTCGAACAGCTTGTTGGGCCGGTTGAAGCGCACCTCGTTGTCACCAACGAAGGAGTAGCTGCCAACCGCGCCGGGCTTGAACAGCGCATCCAGATCATGCCAGCCGAAGCCCGAACCGCTGATGGTGACGGACGATTGCCGGAAACCATAGCCCGGCTCTGCCGCGCGCAGCAAAGCCGTGAGATGTCCATGCATCGAGTTGTTGTAATAGAAGAAGCTGTTGCCGACCCACATCATCGAGGCCGGGCGCTCGACGCCGGACGTGGCGAGCTTTGGTTTGGTCTGGGCAGAGGCGGTCGAGAGGGCGAGCGTACCGCCGAGCAGCAGGGCCACACTTGCGAGGAGGGCCTTGGTCAAGCCGGATTGTGCCATGGTGATCGCTCCCTGTTTCGGCGCTTATGTGGGCCATTGGAACAATTGTGCATGGGCATGGTGTGGAGGCAAGTGGATGGAGGAGTATTGTCGAGGCCGACTTCCGCGGGAGGTGCATCGCGTGCGGCCTGACACTGGAAACCAAGCCCTGCACATTCCGCCCTATACGATTTCAACCAAGCGCTCGCCTGCATCAAGTGCCGCACAAATCTCTGGCCATTTCAAAGACAATGAAGTCCAAAGAGCGAGATTTGGTCCATTCCCAAGCCTGACCCAAACGACTGCTGGACCTGATTGTCCTGCAACAACACGCCGAGCGAAATCCTCATCCTTTGAAACAATGACGAACTTTCGTTCAGATGCGATCATCCAAACGATGTCATCAGAAGCGTCCGCTGACGCAAGTTCGCTGATGTGTTGCGCAATAAATCCAAGTGCATGAACCTTGGCACAGAGGCTGCGAGGGAGCTGCGCATCAATGAGGAAGGCTGGCATCAAGCGGCGCGAATGACCGGATGTGATACGGCCCGCGCTGCATAAAGTGCCGCTGCGCGAATATCGCTGACCTCCAACTCGGGAAAGTCAGCGAGCAACTCGGCAGATTCCATTCCCGCCGCAAGCATTTCAAGCACATCAGAAACACGGATGCGCGTGCCGCGGATCGTTGGCCGCCCGCCGCAAATCTGGCTGTCGGAAACAACGCGGTTAAGGAGATCGGCATGTGCGTTCACGAGCGCCTCCACTTCGAATGCCATTTCATCATAGCGCATTAGAAGTGAGGCTCAAAGGAAGCACCACTGCCACCCCCTCACCTTCTGAACTTCTTGTAAGCAATCCGCTTCGGAATGGTTGAATCAATCCCCAGCCGGCGCTTCTTGTCTTCCTCGTAATCGTAGAAATTGCCCTCGAACCATTCGACATGGCTATCGCCCTCAAATGCCAGGATATGGGTGGCGATGCGGTCGAGGAACCAGCGATCGTGGCTGATGATGACGGCGCAACCGGCGTAATCTTCCAGCGCCTCTTCGAGTGCCCGCAGCGTGTCGACATCGAGATCGTTGGTGGGCTCATCGAGCAGCAGGACGTTGGCGCCCGATTTCAGCATCTTGGCCAGATGGACGCGGTTGCGCTCGCCGCCCGAAAGCTGGCCCACCTTCTTCTGCTGGTCGCCGCCCTTGAAGTTGAAGGCCGAGCAATAGGCGCGGCTGTTGATCTCTTTCTTGCCGAGATAGATCACGTCATTGCCGCCCGAGATTTCCTCCCAGACGCTGGCTGAACCGTTCAGCGAGTCGCGGCTCTGGTCGACATAGCCAAGCTGCACGCTCTCGCCGATGGCGATGGTGCCTGAATCCGGCTTCTCGCTTTCGGTAATCATCCGGAACAAAGTGGTCTTGCCGGCGCCGTTGGGGCCAATGACGCCGACAATGCCGCCGGGTGGCAGCTTGAAGGACAGGTTGTCGATCAGGAGCTTGTCGCCGAAGCCTTTGGACAGGTTCTCGAAATCGACCACATTGTTGCCCAGCCGCTCGGCGACGGGGATAACGATCTGCGCGGTCTCCGGCCCCTTTTGCGAGGCCTTCTGCACCAGTTCATCATAGCGCTGGATGCGCGCCTTGCTCTTTGCTTGCCGCGCCTTCGGGCTGGAGGCGACCCAGTCCTGCTCGCGGGCGAGCGTCTTCTGGCGGGCGACATCCTCGCGGCCTTCCTGCGAGAGGCGCTTCTGCTTCTGCACCGACCAGGCGGAATAGTTGCCCTCATAGGGAATGCCCTGCCCGCGATCCAGTTCGAGAATCCAGCTCGTCACATTGTCGAGGAAGTAGCGATCATGGGTCACGATCAGGATCGCGCCGGGATAGCTGCGCAGATGGCCTTCCAGCCAGGCCGTCGTCTCGGCATCGAGATGGTTGGTCGGTTCGTCGAGCAGCAGCAGTTCCGGCTGTTCCAGCAGCAGCTTGCAGAGCGCCACGCGCCGCTTTTCGCCGCCAGACAGCTTGTCGACTGACCAGTCATCCGGCGGGCAGCGAAGCGCATCCATCGCCTGATCGACCTTGGAATCGAGATCCCAGAGGCCCTTGGCCTCGATCTCGTCCTGAAGTTTGGTCATTTCATCGGCGGTCTCGTCCGAATAGTTCATGGCGAGATCATTGTAGCGGCCAAGGATCGCCATTTGCGGCGCGACACCGAGCATGATGTTCTCGCGCACGTTCAGCGCCTCATCGAGCTTGGGCTCCTGCGGCAGATAGCCGACGCGCGCGCCATCGGCCACCCAGGCCTCGCCCGTCCATTCCTTGTCGATGCCAGCCATGATCTTCAGCAGCGTCGACTTGCCGGCGCCATTGACGCCCAGCACGCCGATCTTGGCATCGGGGTAGAACTGCAGGTGGATGTTGTTCAGAACCTGCTTGCCGCCCGTGTAAGTCTTCGACAGGCCGCGCATGTGATAGATGAATTGACGTCCGGACATGCGCGTAGAGCTCCGCTGGGCAAGGCTTGCTGAAAAAATAGAGACATGCGCCTTCTAGCGAGGCATGCAGCATGCGGCAAGCCAAACGCAGTCCAGGCAGGGCGGCCTTGGTTGATTGCGGCCGGAAAGCTGATTATCGGACGAACGAGCCGCCTTTGTTGCAGGCCAATCGGCCTGCGGCGCGCGACGCCGAGCGATGCCATGGCCAAGACCATCACCACCATTGAAGACCTCCGCATCATGGCGCAGCGCCGCGTGCCGCGCATGTTCTATGACTATGCCGATTCAGGCTCCTGGACCGAAGGCACCTATCGCGCGAACGAAAGTGATTTCCAGCGCATCAAGCTGCGCCAGCGGGTCGCGGTCGACATGACCAACCGCACATTGGCCAGCTCCATGGTGGGCCTGCCCGTCTCGATGCCGCTGGCGCTGGCCCCCACGGGCCTCACCGGCATGCAGCATGCCGATGGCGAAATTCTCGCGGCCCGCGCCGCTGCGAAAGCCGGAGTGCCTTTCACCCTCTCGACGATGAGCATCTGCTCCATCGAGGATGTTGCCGAAAACAGCGACGCGCCCTTCTGGTTCCAGCTTTACGTGATGCGCGACCGCGACTTTATCGACCGGCTGATCGACCGCGCCAAGGCGGCGCAATGCTCGGCGCTGGTGCTGACGCTTGACCTGCAGATCCTCGGCCAGCGCCACAAGGACATCCGCAACGGTCTGTCGGCGCCACCGCGCCTGACCCTGCCCAACATCATCAACATGGCCACCAAGCCGCGCTGGTGCCTCGGCATGCTGGGCACGAAACGGCGTTCCTTCCGCAACATCGAGGGCCATGCCACCGGCGTGGAGGACATGAGCTCGCTGTCGGCCTGGACAGCGGGGCAGTTCGACCCGGCGCTCAGCTGGGACGATGTGAAGCGCATCAAGGACCGCTGGGGCGGCAAACTCATCCTCAAGGGCATTCTCGATGTCGAGGATGCGCAGATCGCAGCCAACAGCGGGGCCGATGCGATCATCGTCTCCAACCATGGGGGCCGCCAGCTTGATGGTGCGATGTCGTCCATCGCGGCCCTGCCTGCCATTGTTGCGGCTGTCGGCGACAAGATCGAGGTGCTGATGGATGGCGGCATCCGCTCCGGGCAGGATGTGCTGAAGGCGGTGGCGCTTGGCGCAAAGGGGGTCTTCATCGGCCGTGCATTTCTCTATGGCCTTGGCGCCATGGGCGAGGAAGGCGTGACGAAGTGCCTCGACATCATCCGCAAGGAGCTGGATGTGACCATGGCGCTGTGCGGCCAGCGCGACATCCGGAATGTCGGCCACAACATCCTGCTGAACCCGTCTGATCCGTTTACAGACCGGGTCTGATCTTCAGGAATAGAGCTGGCTGCCGGTCGCGTTGAGGATGCGCGTCAGGCGTTGTCCATCGGCGCGGCTCAGCTCTTCAAAACGGCCTTGCGCCTCGCGCTGCTTGCCGGGCGTGAGACCAGTGCCCAGCCGCAGCGACAGCAGCTCGACCACCGTGTTCCATTCCAGATTGGCCGCACGCGCAATCGCGATGAAGCCATTCAGCGGATCGGTTGCAAAAGCCCGCGCCACGACGCGGTGGCTGGTAGACGCTTCGGTTGCGACAATGTTCAAGGCCCTTGCCAGCGCCTTTGACTGAAGCTCCGCCGCAATCATGCCGTCGGCATCGCTCTTCGGCGGATTGACCTTGGCGGCCGCCTTCGCCTGTTCCTGCTCCTGACGGGCCTCGACCAGCGCCTGCGCCAGATCGGCCCGGCGCTGTACGGCCTGTTGCAGATCATGGTCCAGCAGCGCGGTGCGCGCCAGATTCAACCCGCCGTTGCGCGAGAAGCGCGCGCCACGGTTGTTGACCAGCAGCAGCATCACCCGCGAGTCGCCCCGCACAATGATGGCGTCGGTCACGCCTTCGGCAAGCTCGGCGCGCAAGGTCATCGAGCAGAGATGCTCGTGGCTCTTGGTCGTGGCGATCTCGATCAGAATTTCATCAGCCAGACGCGGCGACAGGCGGATGACGGGATCGGCCACTGTGATCTCGTCATCCATGGCCAGAAAACGGATGGTGCCCAGCGGCGCATTCGCGATGCTTGCCAGCGCCTTGGCCAGCAAGGTGCGGTCATAGGCTTCGGCTGGCGTGGCGACGGCCAGGAACACGACATCGAAAGCTTCGACATCAGCCTCGGAGATCGTGGGCGCCACGCGCAGGAAATGCCGCGCCACGCGCGAGAGAACAGCGGAACGGCCGGCACCCGTGTCGAGATCCATCGACCGGGCAATCTTTGCCATCATTGGCGCATCGGAGGGCCCCATGGCTCACCTTTGGTTCTTGGCGCTCGGATGGAAAGAGTTCAACCCGAAGCTCGGTACGCGGTTCTGCAAGCATGATGGCATCAGTGTTTGAAGGAAACTTCACTGATGCTTCTCAAAACTAGCACGAAATATCCTCTCAAATTGTTGCTTTCTGTCAGGTTTCGCTAACCAAGCCACGGACTGCGCTGACATGGTGCCGCACCCGCTGGTTTTGTAGCGAGGTGCAGCTATCCTGCTGGCAGAACATGTGACGGCGAGACCCACATTTGACGGAGAGACCGATGTCCACCCGTTTTTCCAGAGCCCTGAAATCCGGCGCGCTGTCCGTTGCGGCCCTGCTCGCCGCATTGACCCTGTTGCCAGAAAGGCAATCCTCGGCGCGTGCGGCCGATGGAGAGCCGGGCTGCCGTCCCGAGATGGCCAGCCTGCAGTTGCCGATCCAGAAAGCGTCGCTCGGCAAGGACGAGGCGCGGCTGACATTCGTTGGGCATTCCACATTCATCATCGAATCCGCCAGCGGCACGCGCGCAGCGACCGACTACAATGATTTCGTGCGGGCAAGGGAAACGCCCGACATTGCCACGATGAACAAGGCGCATTCGACGCATTTTTCGCGCAATCCGGAGCCCGGCATCAAGCAGCTCCTGCCTGGCTGGGGCACAAGTGGCGCCGCCGCCCGCCATGATGTGACGCTGGCAGACATGCGCGTGCGCAATGTGCCGACCAACATTCGCGACTATTCTGGCCGCACAGACTATGACGGCAACTCGATGTTCGTATTCGAGATCGGCGATCTGTGCATCGCCCATCTCGGCCACCTGCATCACCCGCTGGAGCCGGGCCACCTGCGCGCGCTGGGCCGCGTCGATGTCGTACTGGTGCCGGTCGATGGCAGCTACACGCTCGATATGGAAGGCATGATGGACGTGCTGAAAACGCTGCAGGCCCGCGTCATGGTGCCAATGCACTTTTTTGGACCCAGCACGCTGAACCGCTTCATCAACCGCTCACGCGAGCTTTGGGCGGTCGAGATGCGCCCTGAGCCCGTGCTGGTTGTCTCCAAAGCAACCCTCCCCGCCCGTCCGACCGTGATCGTGCTTCCGGGAAACTGAGCTCAGCCCACCACAGCCTTGCGCCCCTCCAGCGGATAGGCCGGGTCAGTGTAGCCGGGTGATGAAGGGTGTCCTTCTGCGACGAGGCCGTTCACCAGCGCCTCGTCCTCAGCCGAGAACGGCACATCGAGCGCGGTCAGATAATCCTGCCACTGCTCCATCGTGCGCGGCCCTGCGATTGCCGACGTGACCAGAGCGTTGTTCAGCACCCAGCCCACGGCGAACTGCGTCATCGACAGGCCACGGCTGGCCGCATGCGCCTTGATCGTCTGCACGATGGCGAGCGATTCAGGCCGCCACTCGGTCTGCATCATGCGCTTGTCGGCGCGGCCTGCGCGGCTGTCTGCGTCCGGCGTTTGACCGGGCAGGTATTTGCCGGTCAGCACGCCGCGCGCCAGCGGCGAATAGCT
>JANMMX010000349.1:0-7650 GCA_031373605.1 Allobosea sp.
GTTGCTCGGCTCGTCGAGCAGCATGACATTGGGCCGCATGAGCAGGATGCGCGCGAGCGCCACGCGCATCTTCCAGCCGCCCGAGAGCTTGCCGACATCGCCATCCATCATCTCCTGGCTGAAGCCCAGCCCATCGAGCACCTCGCGCGCCCGGCCATCGAGCGCATAGCCATCCAGCTCCTCGAAACGCGCCTGAACCTCGCCATATTGCGAGATGATCTCGTCCATGTTGTCAGCCTGATCGGGATCGCCCATGGCGATCTCGAGCGCCTTCAGTTCGGCCGCCACGATGCTGACCGGCCCCGCCCCGTCCATCACCTCGGAGACGGCACTGCGGCCCGACATTTCGCCGACATCCTGGCTGAAATAGCCAATGGTGACGCCGCGGTCAGACGAGACCTGCCCCTCATCCGGCGCCTCCTGGCCCGTCATCATCCGGAACAGGGTTGTCTTGCCCGCCCCATTGGGGCCAACAAGCCCGACCTTCTCGCCCTTCTGCAGCGTGGCCGAAGCCTCGATGAAGAGCAGCTGGCTGCTGTTCTGCTTGGAGATGTTTTCAAGACGAATCATGGTGGCTCACGGAGCGGGAGAGATGGCGTGGCTTTACAGGCTCCCGGGATGAGGTGCGAGCCCGACTGCGACGTGCTTTCGCAGGATATGACGACGCTGTCGCGACGCTTCCGTCTGAGTTGACAGAATACCAACCAGTTGGTATGTTTTTAAGTAACAAAGGTGATGTAACTTGGCGCGAGCACGCACAGCCAGAGACGGGCTACTCGGTGTTGCACTGAACACAATTCGGCAGCGTGGGTTCGCAGCCACAAGTGTGGATGAGCTTTGCGCCGCAGCGGGCGTGACCAAGGGTGCTTTCTTTCATCACTTCGCGAGCAAGGAAGCACTTGGTGTCGCTGCTGCCGAGCACTGGACGCTGGTAACAAGCGCTTTCTTTGCCTCCGCACCCTATCACCAGCACGAAGATCCGCTCGAGCGCGTGCTCGCCTATGTCGCATTTCGGCGCAGCATACTCCAGGGAGACGTTTCCGAGTTCACCTGCCTCGTCGGCACGATGGCACAGGAAAGCCACGTGACATCCCGCGCCATCGCGAACGCCTGCAACCAGTCGATAAGACAGCATGCCGCCACGATCGAGGCTGACATTGCGGTTGCCATGCAGCAACGCGGGCTCGATGTCTCCGGCGGCAACACCGGATGGAGCGCTTCTAGTCTCGCGCTGCACACGCAGGCCGTGCTGCAAGGTTCGTTCATTCTTGCCAAGGCGGAGGGCACTGCTGCCATCGCCGAGGAAAGTGTCGATCATCTTGATCGCTACATCAGGCTGCTGTTCGCCGAACATCCGAAGAAGGGAGAAGGCAAATGAGCCACGATCTTTCCATCACCCGCACAATCCCCGCCCCCCGCGCCGCCGTCTGGCGCTGCTGGACGGAGCCTGAACTCCTCAAGCAATGGTACTGCCCCAAGCCCTGGCGGGTGACCGAAGTGTCCCTCGATCTGCGCCCCGGCGGCTGTATGAATACCGTTTTTGAGGGTCCGGATGGCGAACGCCATGACAACAACGGCATCTTCCTCGAGATCGTCCCGATGGATCGGCTCATCTTCACCGATGCTTTCACCGAAGGCTTCATGCCAATAGACAGAGCGCCCTTCATGACCGGCTTCGTTCATCTCTCGGATGCGCCAGATGGCGGCACCGCCATGCACTGGGGCGCATATCACTGGAGCGCCGAGGACAAGGCCAAGCATGAAGCCATGGGCTTTCATGCCGGCTGGAATGCCGCCGCGGCTCAACTTGACGAGCTCGCGCAGGAGATCGCCGCCACACCGGACAGGACGGCCTGAAACCGGGCTCCAACGGAGGACTTGCCATGAAAACCATCACCCCCTGCCTCTGGTTCGACGGAAACGCCGAAGAGGCCGCCAACTTCTACGCCTCCCTGCTGCCAGACAGCCGCGTCGACGCCGTGCACAGGGCCCCCGGCGATTATCCCTCGGGCAAATCAGGCAATGTGCTGACCGTCGAATTCACCCTGATGGGTCGGCCCTTCGTTGGGCTCAATGCGGGGCCGCATTTCAAGTTCAACGAGGCCGTCTCCTTGATGATTCCCGTGGAGACACAAGCCGAGGTCGACCGATTTTCGGACGCGCTTTCAGCCGTGCCGGAGGCCGAGCAATGCGGCTGGGTCAAGGATCGCTTCGGATTGTCTTGGCAGATCGTGCCGGTGATGCTGCTGAAAGCGATTTCTCATCCTGATCCGGCGCGTGCCAAGCGCGCCTTCGACGCGATGATGACCATGAAGCGCATCGACATCGCAGCCATTCAACACGCCATCACCTGACACTTAACCAACCCAGAAGGAGAAGACCCATGAGCTATATTGATGGTTTCGTCGCCGCCGTGCCGACCGCGAACCGCGAGGCCTATCTGAAACACGCCGCCGAAATGGCCGTGGTCATGAAAGAGTTTGGGGCATTGAAGTCGGTCGAATGCTGGGGTGATGATGTGCCAGATGGCAAGCTCACGTCATTCCCGATGGCTGTGAAGAAAGAGGCCGACGAGACAGTTGTCTTTTCCTGGCTCGTCTGGCCCTCGAAAGAAGTGCGGGATGCAGGGTGGGAACAGATGATGAAGGACCCACGCATGCAGCCAGGCGTCAACCCGATGCCGTTTGACGGCAAGCGGATGATTTATGGAGGTTTTCAGATGGCGCTGGAGATGTAATCACGCCTTCGCGGCGTGCTCCTTGGTCACCATCGCGATGCGGACCATGTTGGTGCCGCCGGGTGTGCCGAAAGGCAGGCCGGCCACCACGATGATGCGGTCGCCCTGCTTGGCGAAATCCTCGCGAAGCGCGAACTTGCAGGCGCGGAAGGCCATGTCGTCCACGTCATTGGCGTCTTTGGTGACGACGGCGTGCACGCCCCAGACCAGCGAGAGCCGCCGCGCGGTGGCGCGGTCCGGCGTCAGCGCCAGCACAGTGGAGTTGGGCCGCTCGCGCGCCAGCCGGAAAGCTGTTGAGCCGGACGACGTCCACGCGGCAATCGTCTTGAGGTTGAGCGTGTTGGCGATCTCGTGAGCGGCAGCGGCGATGGCGTCAGCGCCGGTCGCTTCAGGCGCAGCGCGCTGCGAGTCAATAATCGTACGATAAACAGGGTCTGACTCGATCTCGGCGGCGATACGGCTCATCGTCATCACCGCTTCCAGCGGATATTCGCCAGCAGCACTTTCAGCCGAGAGCATGACGGCATCCGCGCCCTCGAACACGGCGGTCGCAACATCCGAAACCTCGGCGCGCGTCGGCACGGGCGCTGTAATCATGCTTTCCAGCATTTGGGTGGCGACCACCACCGGCTTGCCCATGCGGCGCGCCTGGCGGGTGATGCGCTTTTGCGTGCCGGGCACCTTCTCCAGCGGCATTTCCACGCCGAGATCGCCGCGCGCCACCATCAGCGCATCTGAAGCCTCGATGATCTCGTCAAGGCGCGCCACGGCCTGCGGCTTCTCGATCTTGGCGAGCACGAGCGCTCGGCCCTGCACGATCTTGCGCAACTCGGCCATGTCTTCCGGACGCTGCACGAAGGAAAGCGCAATCCAGTCGACATTCAGTTCGGCAGCGACAGCGGCGTCCTTCGCGTCCTTCTCGGTCATGGCGGACACGGGGATTGTGGTGTCTGGCAGGCTGACGCCCTTGCGCGAGGAGAGCTTGCCGCCGACGATTACCTTGAGCGTTGCCGTGGTGGGCGAAGCATCCTCGACCACCAGGCGGAGCTTGCCGTCGTCAAGGATCAGCGTGTGACCCTTTTCCAGGGAGCCCAGAATTTCAGGATGCGGCAACTGCACGCGCTTGACGGTGCCGGGCGCCGGGTCTGAATCCATCACGAAGCGCGCGCCGTTTTCCAGCATCACCGCGCCATCGCCGCCAAACATGCCGACGCGAAGCTTGGGACCCTGCAGATCGACGAGAATGCCGACCGGACGCTTGTGCGATACTTCGAGCTCACGCAGCATCGCGACCATCCCAGCGAGCTTTTCGCGCGGCAGATGGCTCATGTTGATGCGGAAGACGTCGACACCCGCAGCAAACAGTTTGCCTGCCATCTCGGGTGTCGATGAGGCTGGCCCGAGCGTGGCGATCAGCTTGATGCGGCGGTTGCGTCTCATGGGCGTGTCTCTCCACTGCGCGGGCTATCTGTCAGCTGGATTGTCCAGCTCTTCTGCTCGCCTGTATCAACTTCAAAAAATCCGGAGCGGTCAAAGCCGCGTGCGAGACAATCCTCGATCCCGCGGATCGTGAATTCCTTGTTGCGCGTGCACATGACAGATTTGCCGCTCCACTCACCGCCCTTGTCATAATCCGAGGCGTGAATGTAATAGAAACGGGCAGCCAGCGTGCCACGCAGCAGGGTTTCGCACCCGCGCGGGTTCAGGTTCCACCAGCCCTCTGTCACCCAGCCCTGTGCATCACGATAACCGATGGCGATGCCCACACGGCTGGCGGTGGTGTTGCACAAGCGCAAATCGGCCATGGCGGGCGTCGCGAGCGAGAGGCCAAGAGGAAGCGCGACAGCGGCAGCTTGGATGATTGTTTTCATGTCGGGTCGATCAGGATCACACGGCAATCATTGACGTTGGTGAGGGTCGGCCCGGGCGCCAAGAGATCGCCGATTCGCTCGAAAAACCCGGTCGAATCATTATTGGCGAGGTGCGCCAGCGGGTCGAGCCCCGCAGCCCGCGCACGTGTCAAAGTCGATGAATCAATCCACGCGCCGGCAGGGTCTGTGGCCTCGCCGCCGCCGCCATCCGTGCCATCCGTGTCAGCTGAAAGGGCAGTGATGCCCGGCTGGCCATCAAGGGCAATGGCAAGCGCCAGTGCAAATTCCTGGTTTGGGCCACCGCGTCCCTGGCCCACAATGGTGACAGTCAGTTCGCCGCCCGAGATGATGGCGGCACGCCGCCCGGCCGCCAGCAGCTGACGTGCCAGATCAGCCTGCCGCGCAGCCACGTCACGTGCCTCGCCTTCGAGATCGGCGCCGAGCGAGACCGGCTCATAGCCAGCCATTCTCGCCGCAAGATAGGCGGCTTCGATTGACTCGGCTGGTCTCGCGATGATGCGATATTGACTGCGCGCGAAGCAGGCTTCACCCGCCTTGGGCGTTTCATTGGCCGGGTCCAGCAGCAGGCGCCGGGCTTCCGGCGGCAGATCGAGCCTGAAACGTGCCGCGATGGCGCGTGCATCGGCCAGCGTCGAGGGATCGGCCACTGTCGGGCCGGAGCCAATGGCGGAAGGGTCGTCGCCCGGCACATCGGATACACCGAGCGTCAGCAGGGTCGCGCGCGCTGCAGCCTGTGCCAGCCGCCCGCCCTTGATGCGCGACAGGTGCTTTCGCACCATGTTCATCTCGCCAATGGCAGCACCGGAGCGCAACAGGCTCTTGTTGATGGCTTGCTTCTCGGCAAGCGTGAGTGTGCCGGCCGGCGCAACCCAATTGGCGGAAGCGCCACCGGAAAGCAGCACCAGTACGAGATCATCGGCGGTTGCCGCACGCGCCAGCGCGAGCGCATGGCTGGCAGAATCGATGCTGCCCTGATCTGGCACCGGATGGCCGGCCTCGATCATCGGAATGACCCGCGTCCGTGCGCCATAGCCGTGGCGGGCAACCGCATGCCCGACCAGACGGTCCGGGGACAGGACAAGACCATCAAGATAGTGCCGTTCAGCCATGGCCACCATGCTTCCAGCGGCCTTCCCGGCCGCCAGCAGAACAAGCTTTCCGTTGGCCGGCGGTGGCGGAAGATGCGCCGGCAGGCACGTGTCCGGATGAGCGCGTGCAACGGCAGCGTTGAAGATCGCCTCGGCAATCATGCGCTGCTGTCCGATGATGCCGCTCATGCCCCTGCGCCCGTTGAATTGCTGGTTCCGCATTTGACCGCGAACCGCTTTGGCGAAACTTTAGTTCTAGGCTGTCATAGGTTGCTTTGTGACGCAGGTCATCAGAAAAATATTAAATAGTCATACTTTTTCGAGAGACACCATGTCCCCACCACCTGTCCAACATCCGGCAGACACCGCATGCCCGCTCGCTTCGCCCGAGATCATTCCCGGGCGTTTCGAGGCGGGCATCCTGCTCCTGTGCGATCACGCCTCGAACGCGCTGCCGCCCGAGTTGTCTCTGCTTGGCATGGTGCCTGCACAACTGGAGCGACATATTGCCTACGACATTGGCGCCGCAGCGGTGACGCGCGCAATGGCAGAGATTCTTGAGGCGCCCGCGATCCTGACGCGCTTTTCACGCCTGTTGATCGATCCGAACAGAGGCAGGCAAGATCCGACTCTGGTGATGCGTCTGTCCGATGGCGCAGTTGTTCCGGGAAATGCGCGACTGACAGATGCCGAGATAGCAGAACGGGTGACGCGCTATTACGCGCCTTACGATTCCGCGATTTCCTCGGCGATTGACGCTGCAACCGGCGCAGGCTTCCCACCAGCCATCATTTCGATGCACAGTTTCACATCAAGCTGGAAAGGCATTTGTCGCCCGTGGCACGCAGGCATCCTGTGGGATCAGGACGCGCGGCTGGCGATGCCATTGATCGATGCGTTACGTGACGACCGGGACCTGATCGTGGGTGACAACGAGCCATATGTGGGCGGATTGCCGGGCGATACCATTGACCGGCATGCAACGTCTCGTGGGTTGATGAACGTGCTGATCGAGGTTCGCCAGGATCTGATCGCCGACGCAGAGGCTGGCAGAGCCTGGGGTGCGCGCTTGGCAGGCGCGGTTTGCCGCGCCATGGGCAAGAGCATTTGCCCTGCGCTTGCCGACTGAGGGCCCCGACATGCAAAAACCCCGCTGGCTTGCGCCATGCGGGGTTTTTAAAACTGCAACGGAATGCAGATATTTGGTTGCGGGGGCAGGATTTGAACCTGCGGCCTTCAGGTTATGAGCCTGACGAGCTACCGGGCTGCTCCACCCCGCGTCAAATTGTAAGCAAGAAACCTGCAAGAGCAGGAAAAACATCAATCATCATAAAGAGGGTTATCCTTGACAGGCCCGGCAACGACCTACTCTCCCGGGTCTTAAGACACAGTACCATCAGCGCTGAGGAGTTTAACGGCCGAGTTCGGGATGGGATCGGGTTCTGGCTCCTCGCTCAAGCCACCGGGCCGGCGAAGGATAAGGCAAGCAAACTGTTTTGGTCTTTCAAATTCTTGTGGTGCGGACATTGATCATGAGAACGATCAAGCCAATCGAGCAATTAGTACCGGTAAGCTGAATGGGTTACCCCACTTACACACCCGGCCTATCAACGTGGTGGTCTTCCACGGCTCTCAAGGGAGATCTCGTTTTGAGGTGGGTTTCCCGCTTAGATGCATTCAGCGGTTATCCCGACCGTACATAGCTACCCTGCACTGCGGCTGGCGCCACAACAGGTCCACCAGAGGTACGTTCACCCCGGTCCTCTCGTACTAAGGGCAAATCCTCTCAAATCTCCTACACCCACGGCAGATAGGGACCGAACTGTCTCACGACGTTCTGAACCCAGCTCACGTACCACTTTAATCGGCGAACAGCCGAACCCTTGGGACCTTCTCCAGCCCCAGGATGTGATGAGCCGACATCGAGGTGCCA
>JANMMX010000364.1:0-14740 GCA_031373605.1 Allobosea sp.
ACATTGGTGTCCTGATACTCATCCACCAGAATATAGCGGAAGCGCTGGTGATACTCCGCCAGCACATCGGGATGGCCACGAAACAGCGTCAGGCAATGCAGCAGCAGATCGCCGAAATCACACGCGTTCAGTGTCCTCAGCCGGTCCTGATAGGCTGCATAAAGCTTGCCGCCGCGCCCATTGGCGAAGACAGCCGCCTCGCCCGCCGGCAGTTCGGAAGGGGACAACCCCCGGTTCTTCCAGCCGTCAATGAACCCGGCCAGCATGCGGGCGGGCCAGCGCTTCTCGTCGATGTTGTCAGCCGCGATCACCTGTTTCATCAGGCGGATCTGGTCATCGGTATCGAGAATGGTGAAATCCGAACGCAGGCCCAGCAGCTCGGCATGGCGGCGCAGGATCTTGGCCGAAATCGAGTGAAAGGTGCCAAGCCAGGGCATGCCCTCGGCGACGCCGCCCACCAGATGGGAGACACGTTCCTTCATCTCGCGCGCGGCCTTGTTGGTGAATGTCACCGAGAGGATGCCCGACGGATAAGCCTTGCCGGTGGCAATGAGATGCGCAATCCGCGTTGTCAGCACACGCGTCTTGCCGGTGCCCGCGCCCGCCAGCACCAGAACGGGGCCTTCCGTCGCCTCGACCGCCTGCCTCTGTTCGGGATTGAGGCCCGCCAGATAGGGCGCGGATGCTGCCCGCAGGCTCGCCATGCGCGACAGCACACCGCCCTCGACAGGGCGGTGAGTCAGGTCATCGGCGTTGCGTTCTGTTTTGGACAAGGGGGTGCTTTGGCTGTTTGCAGCGAATCGGCTGCCCCGAATGTGGGGTGCCGATGGGGCGATGTCGAGCTTTCCGCAGCCACGCGTCACGAGCATGTCATGAACCCGCAACGGTGCTGACATGAGACGCTGAGAAAGGTCTGGCCATCGCCACACCAAGGGGAAGTCTCAACCATGCATTCCACCCTCCGCGCGCTTGCGGGCAAACTCGCTGCCGGTTTCCTGATCGCCTTGCCGGTTCTCGCCCAGCCTGCTCTTGTTCAACCGGCGTTTGCCCAGCAGGAATTCACCGCCAATCTGGCTGGCCACACGCTCCTGCCAGCCCGCACATTCATTCCCGCGCCAGCAGATGCACCGGAGGACCTGAAGGTCTCCGGCAAGTTCACTGGCGGCACCCGCGTCGAGGCGCTTGGCACCGTGATGGGCCGCTCTGCCGGGCGCCCGACCGGCCTGTCGCTGCCGTTCAACGGCCAGCCGGTGCAAGGCCACTCAGGCATCAAGATGATGCCTGATGGCACAGCCTGGGTGCTGACCGACAATGGCTTTGGCTCGAAGGCCAATTCGCCCGACGCCATGCTGTTCTTCTCGCGCGTGAAGCTCAATTGGGAGAGCGGCAACATCGAGCGGCAGGAAACCGTTTTCCTGCATGATCCTGACAAGAAGGTGCCCTTCCGCATCACCCATGAAGGCACGACCAAGCGCTATCTGACGGGCTCTGATTTCGATCTGGAAGGCATCCAGATCATCAACGGCAAGGCCTGGATGGGCGATGAGTTTGGCCCGTACCTCATCCGCGCGGACCTGACCGGCAAGGTCGAGGCCGTGTTCGAAACCATGGTGGACGGCAAACTTGCCCGCTCGCCCGATCATCCCGGCGTCTCGACGCAGGCCATGCCGGCAGCACCCGGCGCCTTCACCGTGCGCCGTTCGCGCGGTTATGAGGGGCTGGCCAGCTCGCCTGATGGCAACTTCCTTTATGGCCTGCTGGAAGGCCCGCTGTGGGATGCTGACAAGAAGGATTGGGAAAAGACCGCAGACGGCAAGGAATATCTGCGCATTCTCGAATTCGACGTGAAGGCCGAGAAGTGGACCGGCCGCTTCTGGCGTTATGTGCTGGACCAGAACGGCTTTGCCATCGGTGATTTCAACATGCTGGACGCCACCACCGCCCTCATCATCGAGCGCGACAATGGCGAAGGCACCGCCGACAAGGCCTGCCCGGCCGGCCAGCGCGCCGAGACCTGCTTCCATGATCTCGCCAAGTTCAAGCGCGTCGTGAAAATCGAAATGAACGAGGCCAATCAGGCCAAGGATGTGCGCAAGATCGCCTTCATCGACCTGATGAAAATCCAGGACCCGAACAAGAAGGCCCGCAAGCCACTGAACAATGGCGTGCTGACCTTCCCCTTCTTCACCATCGAGAATGTCGATCGTGTTGATGCCCGTCACATCGTGGTCGGCAATGACAACAACCTGCCCTTCTCCTCCAGCCGTGATCCCAACATGGTGGATGACAACGAGATGATCCTGCTCGAAGTCGGCGATTTTCTCGCGGCCCGCTGAGCCCTGCCAGCGTCATGACAAAAAACGAAAAGCCCCGGAAACGGGGCTTTTCTGCTGTTTGTGAAGACAGGAACAGCTTGGCCTCGCTGGCTGCGATGGGCACAACCTCCCTGGTCGCGATGCCTTCGCATTGTCAGTTCAGATAGCGCGCGCTCTGGTGGACAGGCTGTGCCTCGTCTGTGCCTTGCCTGGCATGTCCGGATGCGATGCCCATCACACGGCCCAACCCGTCAGGGCGCTTCATCCGGCCATGCGCGGCCTGCATCACCGCGAGATTGTCACGGATGTCGGCTGGGAAGGGCGCAACCTTGCGGCTCGCCATATCGACATGCAGCGACAGGTTCTCGCTGGTAGCCGCCAACCAGCCCTCTGTGGCGTGCCGCATCTCCATGAAGAAATGGATGCGCTTTTCGTCCAGATCCACCAGCTGTAACGTCACCCTGACGAGGTGATGGCTGGCAAGCTCGCGCAGATAGCGCACATGGCATTCAGCCGCGAAGAACGAGGCGCCGCGCTCGTTGAGATAATCCGCGCCCAAGCCCGCCATGGCGAAGGCTTCATCGACAGCCCGGTCAAACATCACATGGTAGAAAGCCATGTTCAGATGGCCATTATAGTCGATCCACGCCGGCTCGATCCGCATGGTGGATGACACGAAAGGTGCAAAGAACAGCACTGAAGGCTTGGCCGCTTTGGTCAGAGTCGCCTCCCGGCTATGGTTTTCCCACAAGAGCGCGTGCACCTTCGACCAGACGAATGCGCGGCTTTGTCGCTTGCAAAAGCAGACAGGCCGCGTGATCAATCAGACCAATCGAACGCCATCCTTGTCAAATTACACATCACTCCGGGAATTAAGCAATGACTGTTGCCCCTGCCAAATTGCCGCCATCTCCCGCCGCCATCGAGGCTGTGACACAGGCCTTGGCCGCCATGTTCGGCAACCGGCTGGTGACAAGCCAGGCCGTGCGCGAGCAGCACGCCAACACGCTGACCTGGATCGCCAATCAGGCACCCGATGCCGTGATCTATCCGCAGACGACGGGTGAAATTGTCGATGCGGTGAAGCTCTGCGCCTCGCATGGCGTGCCGGTCGTGCCGTTCGGCACCGGCACTTCGTTCGAAGGCCATGTGAACGCGCCCTATGGCGGCGTCTCGATCGACACCTCGATGATGAAGGCAATCATCAGGGTCAATGCAGAGGACCTCGATTGCATCATCGAGCCCGGTGTCACCCGCAAGCAACTGAACGAGCATCTGCGTGATCTGGGGCTGTTCTTCCCAATCGACCCGGGCGCTGATGCCTCGCTGGGCGGCATGGTTGCGACGCGCGCCTCTGGCACCAATGCCGTGCGCTATGGCACGATGAAGGACAATGTGCTGGCGCTGAAAGTTGTCACCGCCAATGGCGACATCGTCACCACCTCGCGCCGGGCCAAGAAATCATCCGCCGGCTATGACCTGACACGGCTCTTTGTCGGCTCCGAGGGCACGCTGGGCCTCATCACCGAAATCACGCTGAAGCTGCATGGCATTCCCGAGGCTATCTCGGCCGGTGTATGCCCTTTCCCGACAGTGAAAGCGGCGTGCGATGCGACCATCCTCACCATCCAGTCCGGCATTCCGGTGGCGCGCATCGAGCTGCTCGATCCTGTGCAGGTGCGCGCCTGCAACATCTATTCGAAACTCACGCTGCCGGAAGTGCCGATGCTCTTCGTCGAGTTTCACGGCACCGATGCAGGCGTGCAGGAACAGGCCGAGCGGTTTGGCGAAATCGCGGCAGATCTGGGCGGCGGCCCGTTTGACTGGGCGACAAAGGCCGAGGATCGCTCGAAGCTCTGGCAGGCACGACATGATGCCTATTGGGCCGCCATGGTGCTGCGCCCCGGTGCCAAGGGCATCTCCACAGATGTCTGCGTGCCTCTGTCGCGCCTTGCCGAATGCGTCGAGGAAACGCAGGCCGATCTCGCCGCCACGGGCCTCATCGGCCCGATTGTCGGTCATGTTGGCGATGGCAATTTCCACGTGCTGCCGCTGATCGATATGGCTGATCCGAAAGAAATCGAGACCGGCAAGGCCTTTGTCGAACGCCTTGTGGCCCGCGCACTCGCCATGGAAGGTACCTGCACAGGCGAGCACGGCGTCGGCCAGGGCAAGATGAAATATCTCGAACGTGAGCACGGCGCGGAGGCGCTCGACATGATGCGCATGCTCAAGCGCGCCATCGACCCGCAGAACATCATGAACCCCGGCAAGATCGTCGCGCTCTGATCTCAGCGCGATCAAGCCGAATTGTCGTGATTTTGCCGTCTGTCTCGGCGATGATGGGGCCCTGTTAAACTGAACCGGGACATCATCGCCCTTGCGCGACACGCTTACCTATCTGGCTGGCCTGCTGCTGCTGGTGCTGATCGCGGCAGTGGCTGTGCCACCTTTTGTCGACTGGCAGGTCGCGCGCGGCCAGATTGCGGCCCGTCTGGGCGCGGCTCTGGGCACGGATGTGCGCATCGGCGGGGCGGTTGGCGTGCAACTTTTACCTGCGCCGCGTGTGGTTCTGGCTGATGTGCAGATCGGCACGTCGGCCAGCATTGGCAGCGCCGCAGACTCTTCGCTCACCGTCCGCCAACTCACTCTGGAGCTTGGTCTCACGGCGCTGCTGAAAGGCGAGTTGCGCGTCAGTGACCTCACGCTGGATTCCGCCAGTCTCGAAATCGTGGCAGAGCCCTCGGGACCCATCCGGCTGTTCGCGCTCAATGCCCCGGCCTTGCAGCGCAATGCATCCATCGCCCGGCTGACTGTGCTGCGCAGCACGGCCACCTGGCGCCAGGCCGATGGCACGATCCTGCTGCAAGCGCCGCTGGCCTTGCAGGCTTCAGCCGACAGGCTCGATGGCCCCTGGCGCGCAGAGGGGGAGGTGGGCGCATATGCACTGCGGCTGACCACGGGAACGCTGGAGGCTGACGGCAACCTGCGCGCCAAGCTCAGGCTGGCCGGGCAGCCGGGAACCTTCAATTTCGATGGAGCGTTCCGGCCCGGCTTGAGCGCGCAGGAATTGGACATTGGCGCGAGCGGCGCGATCACAGCCGTTCTGCCATTGTCGCATGCAACGGAAGAAGCGGCACCGGCCACTTTGAACCTGTCAGCCCAGCTGGCATTGGCCAATGGCAAGGCAACTCTCAATCCGTTTACAGTCGAGATCAGCGACACCGCCGCGCGGCTTGAGGGCGAGGGTGCATTCGATCTGCCAGCGGGTGCGGGCAGGCTCGACCTGAAGGCCCGCCGGATCGATCTTGATGCGCTCCGGCAGCGCATGGGCACACATGTCAGCCTGCCAGAGACCGTCATTGCGCTCCGTTTGCCGATCGCTCTGAAAATTGCCGTCGAGCAGCTCTCGCTGCGCGGTGAGGAACTGACGGATCTCGCGCTTGAAGGTGAGCTCAGAGGCGGCGCGCTCGATAGGGCCAATGCCCGTGCGCGCTTTGCGGGCGCCGGGCTGTCCGCCGCCGGTCGCATCACTGCATCTGGCGCTGATGGGCAAATGTCGCTGAAAGTGCCTGAGGCCCGGCGGCTGGCCTTTGCCCTGGCGCGGGCTGGTTTGCCGCCCGATCTGGCTGATGCGCTTGATGCCTTGGGTCCATTCGAAGCGGCTGTTTCGGGCAGCCATGCAGCTGGCACGTCTGACGTGCGCAGCATTTCCCTGCGGGCGGCGTCGGGCGAACTGGACGGCAGGGGCAAGTTGACTTCAGAAGAGGCCAGCTTCACCGGCAAAGTCTCAGGTCTCAGGCTGGACGCGCTGCCCTCGCTGCAACCTCTGCTGGAGCCGCTGAGCGGGCGCAAGCTGACGCTTGATCTCGCCTTCGACAATCTCCGCCACGCCAGCCATCCGCCGGGGCGCGGGCAGGTGATGATCGAGAAGGACGGCGCACACATCACCTTGTCGAAGTTGTCTGTGGAAGGCTTTGGCGGCCTGTCGCTCACTGGAACAGGGGCACTGGGCAATGGCGCACGGCGCATCAGCGGCGTGATCGCGGCGCCGCGTGCCGAGAGCCTGGCAGCGCTTGTCGCCCCACTGCTCGGCGATGCCCAGCGGCTCATTCTCCAGCGCGCCGCGCCCGGCCTCTCGCCGGTGCAGCTGCGTTATGCGGCAACGACACCCGACAACGGCGCGACCGACCTCAGCATCGACGGCACGCTGGCAGGTGGCGTGACCGTGGGGCGCTGGCAATTTGGCCAAGCCGTCGCCTCAGGCGGGGCGCGAGCTGATCTGTCCGGCAACCTGCGGCTGGAGCTGAAGGACAGCGCCTGGCCGCTTATGGCGATGGGGCTGCCGCGACCGGCCAAAAGCCTGCCCGGCCACCTGCAGATGCAGATCGAAGCCGGGGTGACGGGTGGCTCGCTGTCAGCTCCCGGTCTGATGGTCGCGCTGCAAGGCGCGGATCAGGCAGACGCTTCACTTTCTGTGCTGGCCGAGCAACCGCAATTGGTGGTTACTGAGGGGCTGGCGAGAACCTTGCCGCAGGGCCCCTTCGAGCTCAGCAGCAAGATCAGGCTTGATGAGGCCGGGCTTCGTTTCGAGGCACTTACGGCGCGCTCCGGTGGGCGCACCGCCAGTGGCGATCTGTCTCTGGCGCGCGATGGCCAATGGTCGGGCCGCCTGAGACTGCCGCAGCTTGATCTGGCCGACAGCGCGCTTTGCAACCGTGCCGGCTTTGCCAGTGGGTCAGATTGCGCTGGAACTTGAGGCACTGGCTGCAGGCCCTCAGATCAGGACAGGGCCTGCCAGCCTGACATTGGCCAATTCAATCGAGGGGCTGAAGCTCGCCAACATCCGCACCAGCTTCGGCGGGGGCACGGTGACCGGCGCGCTTGCCGCCGCACGCGATGGCGGACTTGGCAGCCTCAGTGGCCAGCTCGTGATCGAAGGCCTTTCGGCGCCCGCAGTGCTTGGCAAATCCGCGGAGGGGCGGCTCTCGACCACGCTGAACTTTGGCGGCTCAGGCGAGACACCGGCGCGGCTGATCGCGGCTCTTGGTGGGCATGGCGAGTTGCGTCTGTCGCAGGCCACGATTTCGGCGCTCGATCCGCAGGCGCTGGCGAGGCTCATCGCGGCAACGGGTGATGATGCGGCAGAAAGCGAGATCAGGCGGTTGGCAGGCCGGATCGAGGCAGAGTTGGCAAAGGCGGCGTGGCCTGTTGGCGATGCCACTGCGCCCGTGACGCTTTCTGGCGGCGTGCTCAGGCTGGCCCTGCCAAACCAGCGCCGCGAAACGGCCCGCGCCGATTTCAGCGCCATGCTCGATCTGCGCCAGATGACAGGCGACCTGCGCGCCAATCTGGCAAGCCTGGCCCCTCTGCCCAAGGGATGGCCCCCGCCTGGCCCGCAAACCAGCGTGACCTGGCGTGGACCGCTTTCGGGCGTGCCCGGAGGTCTGCGCCGCGAGATCGATGCCGGCCCTGTTTCGAATGCCGTGGCAGCGCGCGCCCTTGCCCGCGAGGTCGAGCGCATTGCTGCTTTCGAGGCCGACCTGCGCGAGCGCGCCTTCTTTGCCCGCCGCCTGCGTCTGGAGCGCGACACCGCCGAACGCGAGAAGCGCGAAGCCGAAGCCAAAGCCCTGGAGGCCAAGGCCCTGGAAACAAAGTTGCGCGAGGAAGCCGAGAAGGCTGCCAGCGCCGCAGCGCTCACCGGTCTACCACCTGCCAGCGATCTGCGTGCGCCAAACCTGCCACCGCCGCTCGACATTCGCTCGATTCCGGAGGCTCTGTCGCGCCAGCCCCGCGTGAATTGAGGGGTGGGTTGAGCATGCCGCCTATCGACCCGTACGGTCGGGCCATGGCCTCTTGGCTGGCAAAAACGAACGCCCACGCACCAGAATCTGCTCCAAACAGCAAAAAACCGGCCTTTTGGGCCGGTTTTTGGTCGTCTGCGCTTGGTAGTGAACAGACATTTGGTGCCCAGAAGAGGACTCGAACCTCCACGCCCTTGCGAGCGCCAGCACCTGAAGCTGGTGCGTCTACCAATTCCGCCATCTGGGCGTTGGCGGCGGGTTTAGGGGGCGGAAGTTGCGCTGTCAATCACGAAGCTTTTGCGACAAGCATTTGTATCAGCGCCTGGCCTCAAGCTTTCGCAACAAGCCGTGCGACAAGCTTTTGCCTTCACAGCCTGCCGCTGATCCACTAGGAACGGACGAGGATGTGAAGGGAAGCAACGCGATGATGGACGTGGGCCAGAAATCGACGAAAACAGCCGCTGAGACACTTGTCACGGTGTTTGGCGGCTCGGGCTTTGTCGGCCGCCATGTCGTGCGCGCGCTGGCCAAGCGCGGCTACCGGGTGCGCGTGGCTGTGCGCCGGCCCGATCTGGCGGGTTTTCTCCAGCCGATGGGTGGTGTCGGCCAGATCCACGCTGTGCAGGCAAACCTGCGCTATCCCGACTCGGTGATGGCTGCGGTTCACGGCGCGGACGCGGTGGTGAACCTTGTCGGCATCCTGCAGGAAGGCGGCCGCCAGAGCTTCAGCGCCGTGCAGGCCAACGGGCCGCGCGCCATTGCCCAGGCCTGCGCCCGTGCAGGCATTTCACGGCTGGTTCAGGTCTCTGCGATTGGCGCCGATGCGGCCTCGTCGTCTGTCTATGCGACCAGCAAGGCAGAAGGTGAGGCGGCTGTGCTGGGCCAGGTGCCGACAGCCGTTATCCTGCGCCCTTCCATCGTTTTTGGGCCGGAAGACGGTTTCTTCAACCGCTTTGCGAGTCTTGCCCGCATGCTGCCGGTGCTGCCGCTGGTGGGCGGCGGCGAAACGCTGTTCCAGCCGGTTTTCGTCGGAGATGTCGCCGAAGCCGTGGCGCTGGCCATTGATGGCAAGGCGAAGCCCGGCTCAACCTATGAGCTCGGCGGCCCCGAACAGAAGAGCTTCCGCCAGCTGCTCGAATATGTCTGCGAGATCACGGGCCGCAAGCGGCTGCTGGCCAATCTGCCGTTCCCGCTGGCGCGCATCCAGGCGGGCGCGATCGAGATTGCCAACAAGCTGACATTTGGCCTGCTGCCGGACGAACTGCTGCTGACGCGCGATCAGGTCGAGCTCCTGAAGAGCGACAATGTGGTCTCCGCCGCCGCCACCAGCGAGATGCGCACCTTGGCCGGGCTGGGCATCACGCCCACCTCAGTCGAGGCCATCGTGCCCTCCTACCTCTGGCGCTTTCGCAAGAGCGGGCAGTTCGACACCGCCAAGACAGGCTGACAAGACAGGCTGAAGCTCCGCCCTGAATTTGTGCTGCCGCCATTCGTGGGCGCTTATTTGGCTGCCGTCACCTTCTCCAGCCAATCCACCAGCGCCTGCCGGTCTTCCGCTGCAGGAATTGTCTGTTCGGGCATTTTCGTGCCCGGCGTATAGGCATTGGGGCCGATTTCGAAGAGCCTTGCCACGGTTTCCCTGGTCCAGATGATGTCCATCGCCTTCAACGGCGCAGAGAAGTTATAGCCCGCTGCCGTCGCGATCCGCCTTCCGAAAATTCCGTGCAGTGTCGGCCCGGCCCTGTTGCCATCATTCGGTGTCAGCGTGTGGCAAGCGGCGCAGGCGCGGAAAACCTGTGCGCCACGCTCGCCATCCAGCCCCGCCAGCGCATCAGCGCCGGCCTGCGGCACGATGGTGCCGATATGCTCGCCGGTGCGCGCATTCCAGCGCCGCACCAGCCGGTCCGCCCCGCCGGAGAGCAACTCGCGGCCATCGGGCGTGAAGGCCAGCGACCAGACCGGCAGGCCAGGACCGTTCAGGTTCGCCAGCACCTTTCGTTCAAGCCGGTCGATGATCGCGACCTGCCCGCGCAATCCGCCGGCGGCGAGCTGGCGACCATCAGATGATTGGGCAAGCGCGATCAGCGGCGTCGGGCCGATTTCGATGGTCGCGCTGATCTGGCCGTCGCGGCCAAGGATGCGCAGCCTGCCATCAGCGCCCGCCACGGCCAGCTCGCCGTCGCCAGTTGCCGCGATGCCATTCTGCGGCATTTCGAGCTGGATGGTCTGCGCGGCGCCCTCGTCCGACCACAGCCGGATGGTGCCATCATAGCCGCTGCTGGCGAGCCCGCCTGATTGTGTGAAGGCCACGCCATTGACCGCGCCCTTGTGCCCTTCCAGTACGCGGAAGGCGCCGGTTTTCAGCGAAATGACCCTAAGCGTCTCATCCCAGGAGGCTGAAGCCAAGCTTTGCCCATCGTGCGAGATGGCCAGCGCGGAGACGGGCGCCTTGTGTCCCTCGAACACCTGCGCAGGTTGAGCGCCAGTCCCGGCCCAGAGCGCCACGCGCCCGTCTGCGCCACCAGTCGCAAAGCGGCCATCCGGCAGCGCGATGACGGCATTCACCGCGCCATCATGGAAGCGCAGCACGACTTGCGCCGCACCTGTCGAAAGCTGCCAGAGAATCGTGGATTGGTCGAAAGACCCCGTCATGGCGCTCAGGCCATCGGGCGACACGGCAATGGCACGCACCGGCCCGCCATGCCCGCGCAGTTCCTGCGATGCCGCAGGCCCGGTCACGACCGCCATTGCCAGTGCGCAGGCAATGGCGGCTGCAAATCTGTTGCGATTGGTTGATGTGCGGGCAGGGCGCTTGGCGATCATGAGCTGCAATCTGCCGCGATGGCGGCGCGCTGCATAGAACCAATGTGTCACATGCGCGAGATCATGATTGCTGCCAGCCACAGGATCGCTCATAGCGGGACTCCTGCCCGAAGCGGAATCCGATCTGCCCGATGAACGAAACCACGCTGAACCTGCACGGCCTCAAATGTCCGCTGCCAGCACTTCGCACGCGAAAGGCGCTCAGGCTGGCGCAGCCCGGCGCTGCCTTCGTCGTGATCTGCAATGACCCGATGGCGGCCATTGATATTCCCAACCTGCTGCGCGAAACCGGGGACAGGCTGGACAGTCAGGCACAGGATGGCGAAGTGTTGACCTTCCGCATCACCAAGCAGGCCACCTGAAGTGCCGCCGGAGCGACTGATATGTCCTTGACGCAAGCCGACATCCTGCGCGCCCTTGAGCTGGTCAAGCTGCCAGCCAGCGGCGAATCGCTGACCCGTTCGGGCCGGGTGAGTGGCATTGCCATTGATGGCGGCAAGGTGATGCTGGCCATCGGCATCGATCCGACAGAAGCCACTGCCATGGAGCCTGTGCGCAAGGCAGCCGAAAGCGCGTTGTCCGGGTTGCCGGGCGTGACGCAGGTTCTGGCCACATTGACCGCCGACAAGGCGCCCTCGCGTGCAGCGCCTGCGGGTCCTGCAGCCAGCCCGACACCGAAGGCCGCAGGCGTGCCCGGTGTGAAGCACATTGTCGCCGTCGCCAGCGGCAAGGGGGGCGTCGGCAAATCCACCACCACCGCCAACCTTGCTGTTGCGCTGGCCGCCATTGGTTGGAAGGTCGGCGTGCTGGATGCCGACATTTATGGCCCCTCGGTGCCCAAGATATTCGGCATCACCGGCAAGCCGCGTCTGGTGTCTGGCCGCACGCTCGCCCCGATGGAAGCCTACGGGCTGAAGATCATGTCGATCGGCTTTCTCATCGACGAGGAAACGCCGATGATCTGGCGTGGCCCGATGGTTATCTCGGCGATCACGCAGATGCTGCGCGAAGTGGCTTGGGGCGAGCTGGATGTGCTGCTGGTCGACATGCCGCCCGGCACCGGCGATGCGCAACTGACCATGGCGCAGCAAACCCCGCTGGCAGGCGCTGTCATCGTCTCGACGCCGCAGGATCTCGCCCTGCTTGATGCGCGCCGGGGCGTGGCCATGTTCCGCAAGGTTGAGGTGCCCATTCTGGGCATTGTGGAGAACATGAGCTATTTTCTGTGCCCCGAATGCGGCCACCGCTCGGACATCTTTTCCCATGGCGGCGCGCGCCATGAGGCGACGCGCCAAGGTGTGCCTTTCCTTGGTGAAATTCCGCTCGCCATGCCCATCCGCGAAACCTCGGATGGCGGCAGGCCGATTGTCGCGTCTGATCCGGATTCAGCGATTGCCAAAGCCTATATCGCCATCGCGAGCCAGGTGCGCGCCACACTTGAAGGTGGCCAAAGGCGTTCCGCGCCCCGCATCGTCATCGAGTAGAAGCCCGGTTCCAGGCGCAGAAGCCAAGCGCAGAAGCCAAGCCCAAGAACCAAGCCCAAGAACCAAGCCCAAGAGTCAGACCATGACAGCTGCACCCCGCCTCATTTTGCCAACCATCCGGGACCGCATGCCGGGGCTGGACAAGCCTTTCATCGAGACACCGGATGGCATGGTGCTGAGTTATGGCGCGTTGCTCGCCCGTTCGGCGCAACTGGCCCATGTGCTTGCGGCTGTTGGTGTGAAACCCGGTGACAGGGTGGCGGTGCAGGTCGAGAAATCGGTCAATGCGCTGGTGCTCTACCTGGCCTGTGTTCGGGCGGGTGCCGTCTATCTGCCGCTGAACAGCGCTTACACCCTGTCGGAGCTGGCCTATTTCATTGGCGATGCCGAGCCTGCGCTGGTGGTCTGCGATCCGGCGCGGCAGGGTGGCATGTCAGGCATTGCCGGCAGCGCCTTGGTCGAGACCTTGGATGCCACGGGGCAGGGCAGCCTCATCGAAAAGGCGGCCAGCCAGCCCGCCGATTTTGACGATGTGGCGCGTGAACCCGATGATCTCGCCGCGATTCTCTACACCTCCGGCACCACGGGCCGCTCCAAGGGTGCGATGCTGAGCCAGGCGAACCTCGCTTCCAATGCCGAGACCCTGCGCCAGCTCTGGCGCTTCACGTCGAGCGATGTGCTGCTGCATGCGCTGCCGATCTTCCACACGCATGGGCTGTTCGTGGCCACCAACGTGATGTTGTTCGCAGGCGGCTCGATGCTTTTCCTGCCGAAATTTGATCCCGCCGAGATGATGCGGCTGATGCCGCGCGCAACGAGCATGATGGGCGTGCCGACCTTCTATGTGCGCCTGCTGCAGGATGAGCGGCTGACACGTGCAGCCACCGCGCATATGCGCCTCTTCGTCTCCGGTTCGGCGCCCTTGTTGGCCGATACGCATCGTGACTGGCAGGCCCGCACCGGCCACGCGATCCTCGAGCGGTACGGCATGACCGAGACCAACATGAACACTTCCAACCCCTTTGATGGCGACCGGATCGCGGGAACAGTGGGTCTGCCGCTGCCGGATGTGGACCTGCGCGTGACGAACCCGGAAACCGGCGCGGTGCTTGGCCACGAAGAGATCGGCATGATCGAGGTGAAGGGCCCCAATGTCTTCAAGGGCTATTGGCGCAACCCCGAGAAGACGATGGAGGAGTTCCGTCCTGATGGCTTCTTCATCACGGGCGATCTCGGCAAGGTCGATGCGCGCGGCTATGTCCATATTCTGGGACGCGGCAAGGACCTCATCATCACCGGCGGATACAATGTCTACCCGAAGGAAATCGAGACCGAAATTGACGCGCTGGAAGGCGTGATCGAGAGCGCGGTGATCGGCCTGGCCCATGCCGATTTCGGCGAGGGCGTGGCGGCTGTCGTGGTGGCAAGGCCCGGCAGCATCACGGAGGCTGCCATCATCGAGGCGCTGAATGCGAAGCTGGCCAAATTCAAGCAGCCCAAGCGCATCTTCCTTGTGCCGGAATTGCCGCGCAACACCATGGGCAAGGTTCAGAAGAACGTGCTGCGCGAGACCTATGCCGACACCTTCCGGAAGTCCTGAACGGCGCGTCAAGGCGCCCGGTCAGCTGACCGGGATCACGTCCACTTCAACCTTCAGCTTCTGCTGGCCGGGGCCGACGATCACGCCATCGAGCGGCGCGACATCGGCATAGTCGCGGCCATTGGCCACCACGATATGGTCATCGCCAATGGTCATGTTGTTGGTCGGATCAAGACCGATCCAGCCAAACTCGGGGCCGCACCAGAGACTGACCCAGGCATGGGTGGCGTCAGCGCCGGCAAGCCGCGCCTGTCCTTCCGGCGGAATGGTGCGGATGAAGCCGCTTACATAGGCCGCCGGCAGGCCAAGCCCACGAAAGCCGGCAATCATCACATGCGCGAAATCCTGGCAGACGCCACGGCGCTCTTCGAAGGCCTGTTCCAGCGGCGTCGAGATCGCCGTGGCGTCGGGATCATAGGTGAAGCGCTCATGGATGCGCGCCATCAGTTCCAGAGCGCCTTCCAGCACAGGTCCGCCGGTTTTGAATGCATCGCGCGCAAATGCCGTGATGGCGTTGGATGGCCGTACCAATCGACTCGGGAACAGGAAATGCGCAGGCGCCTGCGCATCCAGGCCGGGCAGGGCCGAGGCTGTCGCGTGCACTTCTTCCCAGTGCGGAGTCAGCGCCGCAAAAGGCGCGTTCTGGCGCCGCACATCGACACGGGCGCGCATCTCCAGCTTCAGCAACCTGTGCGGCTTGTCGATGGTGAGCAT
>JANMMX010000368.1:0-1661 GCA_031373605.1 Allobosea sp.
CCTCCTGCGCGACAACGGCGAAGCCGCGTCCGGCCTCGCCCGCACGCGAGGCTTCGATGGTGGCGTTCAACGCAAGCAGGTTGGTTTGCCGGGCAATGTCGGCAATGAGGTTGACCACGCCCTGGACATCACTCGAGGCCGTGTCCAGCGCGCCCAGCGACGCACTGGCCAGATTGGCCTTTTCAACGGCCGCATCAAGCCGCTCGCGCGCGCCGACCATCTGTGCGCCGACCTGCTCGGCCGAGGACGAAACCTGGCTGGATGCGCTGGCCAGCGCTGAAGCGCCCGTGGCAGCGGTTGCCGCGGCCTCGCGCAGAATGCCAATGCGCTGGTGGATGGCGCCAAGACCTGTCTCGACATTGCCGGAAAGATTGCGGGCCTGCTCGAGGCGCTCGTTCAGGCCGCGCATGGCGCGCACGACGTCAATCTCTATGGCATCGACAGAATCCCTCGAGGCCCGATCCATCGAGCGGCCTGCGGCGTCCGGTTCAGCAACAGCTTCCTGGTGTGGCAGGGCCACAACAGCTTGAGGGTCGGCCTTGGATCGCGGTGTGAACCAGCGGAAGAAGGCGCGGGCTGGCATGTGAAAATTCCGATTGAAACTGACGAATTTACATTAAACTTCATATGGTTAATAAATGTTTAGCTGTGACGTGTCTTTTTGTCGTTCCGCCGCCGCCCTGCGCCAGAGAAGCGCGCTCCATGCGCGGATGACGCATGGACCATCGCTCAGCCGCGCCTTATGGATTCAAAATGGACAAATAAGCAGATCACCTGCTGACAGGGAGCCGACCACAGATGCCAGCCCAAGCCTATGATGTGATTGTTGCCGGTGTTGGCGGCATGGGATCAGCAACCTGCTGGCACCTGGCCCGGCAGGGCCAGCGCGTCCTCGGCCTGGAGCGTTTTGATTTTGGCCATGTCATGGGCTCCTCGCATGGCATGACGCGGATCATCCGGCTGGCCTATTTCGAGGGCTCGCAATATGTGCCGCTGGTCCGGCGCGCTCATCAGCTCTGGAAAGAGACGGGCGAACTGGCAGGCACCAAGCTGCTGCATGTCACGGGCTCGGTTGATCTGGCGCCGGAGGGAGCGGGCTTTGTCGAGTCCTCGCGCCAGTCCTGCCTCGATCATGGTCTGCCGCATGAAATGCTCGATGCGCGCGAGGCCATGAAGCGCTTCCCGGCCTTTCATCTTCCAGCTGGCCATATCGGTCTCTGGCAGGCAAATGGCGGCTTCATTGCGTCCGAGAAAGCCATTGTTGCGCATGTTGGCCTTGCCCGCGGCAAGGGTGCCGACATCCGCGTCAATGAGCCCATGCTGGACTGGCACCCGACCGCCGATGGCGGCGTGGTCGTCCGGACAGAAAAAGGCACTTATTCAGCTGGCAAGCTTGTGATTGCATCTGGCCCCTGGATCGAGGAATCGGTGCCCGAGCTCAAGCCGCATGTGCAGCCGGTGCGCCAATGCGTGGCCTGGTACGCTGTCAGCAAGCCGGAACTCTACACGCCCGAACGTTTCCCGGTCTTCATCCTGACCGTGGATGAGGGCAATCTTTACGGATTCCCGCTCTATGAACATCCCGGCTTCAAACTCGGCAGTCCGCATTTCGGGCGCGAGGCGATCGATCCGAACGATCCGGACCGCACGCCGAGCGAAGC
>JANMMX010000379.1:0-3306 GCA_031373605.1 Allobosea sp.
GGCGCGCGCCGATGGCAGCGATCCGCGCACCTGCCAGGTCTGCGGCACCGGCAACCTGTCGCTCAAGCTCGGCAAGTTTGGCTCCTTCGTCGGCTGCTCGAATTATCCCGAGTGCAAGTTCACCCGGCCCCTGTCTGTGCCGGCAGGCGATGGCAGTCCGACGGCAGAGGGTGGCTCCACGCTGGGGCCTGGCGTTCGCCTGCTTGGCAAGGACCCACTGACCGATCTTGACGTCACCGTGCGTGATGGCCGCTTCGGCGCTTATGTGCAGCTGGGCGAAGGCGAGAAGCCCAAGCGCCAGAGCTTGCCCAAAGGCCTGACCACGGGCGGCGTTGATCTGGCCAAGGCGCTGGCACTGCTGGAGCTGCCCAAGGAAGTGGCGAAGCACCCTGAATCCGGCGAGCCGATCCTGGCCGGAATCGGCCGCTACGGGCCTTACGTGCAGCATGGCAAGACCTACGCCAACATCGGTAAGGATGACGAGATCCTCGAGATTGGCGCCAATCGCGCGATCGACCTCATCATGACCAAGGAAGCCGGTGGCGGCGGCAGCCGTTTTGGCAGTGGCGCAGCAACGCCTGGCCGGGCCGTGGGTGACCATCCCGATGGCGGCGCGATTGTCGCGCGCGCCGGTAAATACGGCCCCTATGTCAACTGGGGCAAGGTCAATGCGACCCTGCCAAAAACGCTGACGCAGGACTCTGTCTCGCTTGAACAGGCGGTCGAGTTGCTGAACGCCAAGGCCGCAGCAGGCGGTGGCAAGAAGCCTGCGCGGGGCAAGGCAGCTGCAACAAAAAAGCCCGCAGCTAACAAGAAGCCAATGGCAGAGAAGAAGCCTGCGGCTGAGAAAAAGCCAACTGCAGCCAAGAAAGCGCCGGCCAAAAAGCCTGCAGCCAAGGCAAAGTAAGCGGCTGGGCGGTCATCACGATGCCAGACATGACAGAAGCGGGATGGCCTGTCTTTGGACCATCCCGCCTCTCGCAACGATCAGCGGGGTCTCGCGGATGCTGATCGAATCTGGTGGGTCTCGCAGCGATCAGTTGCTCAGATAAGGCGACGGATCGACCGGGGTGGAGCCCTTGCGCAGCTCGAAATGCAGCTGTGGCGAGGCAACATTGCCAGTCTGGCCGGAGGTGGCCACCACCTGGCCGCGCTTGACGGCGTCGCCACGCTTCACGCTCAGCGCACCATTGTGCGCATAGGCCGAGACATAGCCATTCGGGTGGCGGATGAGCACGAGGTTGCCATAGCCCTTCAGCTCATTCCCAGCATAGGCGACGGTGCCGCCTTCAGCTGCTTTCACCGGCGTGCCTTCCGGCACGGAAATGTTGATACCCTCATTGCCGCCCTTGCCTGAGAAGCCGGAGATCACGCGACCACGTGCAGGCCAGCGGAAATCGGCACTCGGCTCGGCCGGAGCGGCCTCGACCTTCTCTTTTTCCTTGTCCTTTGGCACGCTGGCCGTCGTCTTCGGGTCGGAAGATTCCTCAGCCGGCTTCGCAGCGACAATCTTCTTGCTGTCCTGCTCTTTCTTGGCAGCAGCAGCGGTCTTCTTCTCGGCCTCGGTCTTGGCCTTGGCGTCCACCTTCAGCTTGGCTTCGGCCTTCGTCTTGGCATCGGCTTCGGCCTTGGCAGCAGCGACCGTCTTTGATTTTGCGTCGGACTTGGCCTTGGTCTCGGCCAGTTCCTTGGTCTTTGCGTCCGCTTTCAGGCGCGCCAGCTCCTGCTTGGCCTTGGCCTCTTCGGCGCGGGCCTTGGCAAGCTCTGCCTGCTCGGCCTTCTGCTCGGCAGACACCTGGGGGCGACCATCGGCTTTCGCCTTGGCTTCAGCTGTCAGGCGAGCACGGCGCTCCGCCATGGCTTTCGCATCGGCTTCAGCCTGCGCCTTGGCGGCTACGGCCTTTTCCTTGGCTTCCGCAGCAGATTTGACCTTGGCGTCGGCAGCAAGCGCGGCCTTGGCCTGCGGTGTAGCTGTTGCTGCAACGGGCTTCGCAGCGGCTGGCGGCGCCATCGTCTCGCGAGCGGACTCGGTGGCAACAGCACTCGGCGCAACAGATGCAACCCTGGCAGCAGCAGGCGCCGCACCTGATGCGGCATTGTAGACCGGGATCATGACCTTGGAACCCGGCGTGCCATTGGAGCCGGCAGGCAGGCCATTGGCTGAGCGGATGGCGCTGGCGGGAACGCCGTAGCGGCCTGAAAGCTGATCGATGGTTTCACCCTGAGCGAGCTGCACCGGCGTGCCGCCTTGGGCCGACCAGCCAGCCGCCGCGCCAGCCACCGGCGTCGTGCGGGCAATCGAACCCGTCGTGGTCGGGCTAGCGAGCGGCGCAGCAAGCGGCTGCGACGTGACGGCGGAAGAGGCAGCGGTCTGCAAGGGCTTCGGCGTGTTGGCCGAAACGCTTGAGGCTGTGCGCCCGATCGAGCCGGTCGTTGTCGGCTCGGCTGTGCTGGACGAAGAGCTGAACGGATTGCCGAACGGGTTGACTGAACCGAAACGGGAAACATCAGAGCTGCAGGCGCCAAGCGCCGCACCCAGCATGCAAATGGCCGAGACACGGCCAAGCAGCTTTACCTGAAGGGACTTCACTCGCTTACGCATGGGCAACAACCCGTCATTAACGCAACTCACTGGAAGCCATTAAAAGCGCGTTCAGGTTACGAAACCGTTGCGACGGCGCGAGCGGCCTTCATTATTTTTGGCAGATGACGTTCGGTGAAGCCGTTTCCAGCTGCTTGGCCGCGCTACATCGCCTGCGACAGGCCCGATGCCAGCGGCGGCAGGCGCACGGCCCCGCCGAGCGAATGGCTCAGCGTACCGTCGAGCGCCCGTGTCACGATGACCTTGCGTGGAAGGCCGTCGATGCGCAGCGCGCCGACCAGCATCCCCTGGGGCGCAAGCCGGGCCAGCAGCGCCTCTGGCAACATGTCTGTCACACCATTGACGAGGATGCGCTCAAAACGTCCCAGCGTCCTGTCCGGTTGCAGCCCGTCGGCATGACGCAACTCGACACGCTGTGCACCAAGGCCCGCCAGCCGCTCATGCGCGGCCAGCGCCAGCGTGCGATAGCGCTCGAGCGAGGTGACACTCGCGCCCATATGCGCCAGCAGCGCCGTGACATAGCCAGAGCCGGTGCCCACCTCCAGCACGCGCTGGCCAGCCGCCACTTCCAGCGTCGCCAGAAGGGCCGCAACAGTGGTGGGCTGCGTCATCGTCTGGCCGCAGGGCAGCGGCACCGAGACATCGGTGCGGGCCAGATCGGCGAAGCGGTTGGGCGCAAAGCGTTCGCGCGGCACAAGCTCCAT
>JANMMX010000418.1:0-1532 GCA_031373605.1 Allobosea sp.
TCGCCAATCATCTGTGTCTGTCGCAAGCCGCCGCAATGGCCCACCATCAGCCAGCAATGCGGGCGGATGACAGCCAGATGGTCGGTGATGTTCTTCGCATTGGACGGGCCGACGCCAATATTGACCAGCGTCACGCCCTGCCCGTCGCTGCGCAGCAGATGATAGGCCGGCATCTGGAACTTGTGCCATGGCGCGCCAACCACACGTGCCACAGCATCTTCCAGCACATGCTCGCGTTCGATGCGAATGCCGCCCGGCGTCACCAGTGCCACTGCCTCGCCGCGCGCAATCGCCTCGATGCCGAGGCGCACGAACTGCTCGACATAGCGGTGGTAGTTGGTCAGCAGCACCCAGGGCTGGACGCAGCGCCAGTCCGTGCCGGTGTAGTGCACCAGCCGCCGCAGCGAATAATCGACGCGCACGGCATCAAACAGCGCAAGCGGGCGCGGCTCACCCTCGACAATCTCGTAGGTTCCATCCGCGATTTCGTCGCCCACAGCCGAGAGGAGCGGCGTCGGGAAATGCCGGGCGAGCTCCGCCGCAGTCACCTGACCACGCGCCAGCTCGTCGCCGCCTTCCAGCACGTAGGGATAGGGAATTTCCTGATCCGAGACGCCGACCTCGATCACTGCACCATAATCACGAACGAGCGGCGTCAGCTGCTCCAGCAGATAGGCGCGGAAGGCCTCAGGCTGCGTGATCGTCGTGGCATGAACGCCGGGCGCGGCAAACTTGGCGTGGCTGCGCCGGGTCGCGCTGTCCTGCTCCGAAGGCGCATAGGTAACGCGCAGCTCCGGATAGCGATAACGCGCCCGTGCCTGGGCTGAAGGCGGCGTGCCGCTTTCGAGATAACTCTGGAGGTCGGCACGCAGGGCCGTCGTGGCCGCCACATAGAGCGCCTGAAGCTGCTCCAGCGCCTGTTCCGGCGTGTCACAACGGGTGAAGTCTGATGCAGCAGAAAATTCGGGAGTGACGCGAGCCATTTGGGAACGATCCTTTCGTTCCCATGGTGGTTTACCTTTGTGACAACACAAATGGCAAGCGTCTCAGCCCCGCCAGAGGCCGAAAGCCAGCAGGGCAGCAATCGCCCACAGCGCCAGATTGCCCCAGAGGGCCCGGCGGGCCTCGGCACGGCCAATGGCCTCGATGCTGGCTGAGTCCAGCGAGAAGCCGTGGCGTGACTGCTGTTCGAGCTCGCCCAGCACGCGCTCGGCGCGGGCCAGGTTCTCCGGCAGGCTGGCCAGCGAAAAGCCCAGTGAGCGCACACCGCGCCCGGCTTCTTCCAGCCGACCGATGGGGCCAAGATTGCGGCCGATCCATTCTTTCAGCACAGGTTCCGCCGTGCGCCACATGTCGAAAGCCGGGTCCAGCATGCGGCCCACGCCTTCCACCACCACCATCGTGCGCTGCAGCATGATGAGCTCGGTGCGCGTGCGCATGTCGAAAATCGCGGTGATCTCGAACAGCAGCGTCAAAAGCTTGGCCATCGATATCTGGTCAGCGCTGCGGTCATGGATCGGCTCGCCCACGGC
>JANMMX010000462.1:0-11086 GCA_031373605.1 Allobosea sp.
CCGCCAACTGCTCCCAGCCGGTGAAGGGGAGCTCGGGCGAGACGTCGATTCGGTCGCTGCCCAGCCCGGCGACAAAGCTCTCCAGCCGCGCGCGTCGCGCCTCCCCCGGCAGCATGCGCAAATCTTCAGTGCCATCGGCCAGCAGATCATAGGCGCGGATATGCGCCGGATAGTCGGCCAGCATCCTGGCAGTGACCGCCTTGCGGTTCAGCCGCTGCTGCAAGACATTGAAGCTCTGCACGCGGCCTTCGCGCATGACCAGCAGCTCGCCATCCAGCGCCCCGTCCAGTGTCAACGCCTCGGCCACATCGGGGAAGGCAGCGCTGATGTCTTCCCCGGTACGGGAATAGAGCCGTGTCACGCGTGTGCCATCAGGCCTTGTGCCGCTGGTGGCCTGCACGCGGATGCCGTCCCATTTCCACTCGGCCCGGAAATCCCTCGGGTCCAGCTTGTCGAAATCCGAATCTTCCAGCGGATGTGCCAGCATCACAGGGCGGAAAGGGGCGGGGTCGGTCGCCTCCGGCCGCGGGCCTTGCCCTTCTGCCCAGGCAAACAGCGCGAGATAAGGCGGCTCGAGCCCATGCCAGACCTCGCCAATGTCATCGGCGCTCAAGTTCCCAAGGCTCGCAAGCGCTGTCTTCGCCAGTCGTGCCGACACGCCGATGCGCAGGCCGCCAGTGATGAGCTTCAGAAGCGCCCAGCGTCCGGTCTCGTCCAGCCGGTCAAGCCAGCTTGCCAGAAGTTGCGGCAGCTCGCGCTTGGGCGTCTGTTGCAGGGTCCCGATAATCTCGGCCAGTGTTGGCACGGGCGTGTTGTGTCCCGGTCCGGGTATAACGGGCGAAGCAGGCCACATCAGCGCCACCGTCTCCGACAGATCACCGACATAGTCATAGGAGAGCGCAAACAGGGCCGGGTCGCTCCGCTCGGCAATCAGCGCGCGGACCAATCCCGCCTTGGCATGGGGAAACACCAGCGAGCCTGTGAGGGCCGCCAGCGCAAAGCCGCGTTCCGGGTCCGGCACCTGGCGGAAATAGGCGCCGATCAGCGCAATCTTCGCCAGCCGCGAGGGTTCATAGGCCAGCCGGTCGAGGAGGGCGGCAAAACGGTTCATGTGCCGACCGTCGCCACAGGCACGATCGCAGGTTCAGGCTCTGGCCCGGCCTCGTCCCCCTCCTCGCCATAGCCCACCAGATTGAGCGGCTTCGCGCGAATGCCTCGCGTCCCGCACCAGTGCACCAGCGCGTCTTCCTGACCATGCGTGACCCAGACCTCTCCGGCTTGTGTCTCGAGGATTGTGGCGCAGAGCCCGTCCCAATCGGCATGGTCAGACACCACCAGCGGCAACTCGACACCGCGTTGCCGGGCGCGGGCGCGGATGCGCATCCAGCCCGAGGCAAAGGCCGTGACTGGGTCAGGAAAGCGCCGCGACCAGACATCCTGAATGGAGGAGGGCGGGCAGATGATGATGGCGCCGCCCAGCTGCTTGCGGTCTGCCGCCAGCACCTTGCGGGTCTCGCCAAGTGCCATGCCGCGCGACTGGTAGAACTCCGTCAGCTTCTCCATCGCGCCATGCAGCCAGATGGGCCCGTCAAAACCGCCCTCGCGGATGAGCGACATCATCCGCTGCGCCTTGCCCAGCGAGTAAGCGCCGATGATATGCGCGCGCTCCGGAAACAGCACAACGGAGGCCAGCAGCTTGGCAACCTCTGCACGCGTATCCGGATGCCGGAACACCGGCAGGCCAAAGGTCGCCTCGGTGATGAAGACATCGCAGGTCACCGGCTCGAATGGCAGACAGGTCGGGTCGCTCGCGCGTTTGTAGTCACCCGAGACGACAATGCGCGTGCCGTCTTTCTCCACCACGATCTGGGCCGAGCCCAGCACATGGCCAGCAGGCACGAAGGTGAATCTCACGCCATTGATGGTGATCGCCTGGCGCAAGGTTGCCATCTGCCGCGATTGGCAGAAGTTCTCGCCATAGCGCAGCGCCATGATGGCCAGCGTCTCGTCCGTGGCGAGCACGGCCTCGTTTCCGGGTCTCGCATGGTCGGCATGGCCATGGGTGACGAGCGCGCGTGCCACAGGCCGCACCGGATCGATGTAGACATCGGCCGGCGGGCAGTAGAGTCCCTTCGGCGTCGGGTGCAGCAGGTCGGCTGTGCGCATGGTGCCAATGTGGGCAGGCGCTGCGTGAATGCAACCGCGACAGCTGTCGCAGCGGGAGCGCGTGTCAGGCTGTCCTTGTGCCGGCCAGCGGCAGCGTCACGTTGAAGCGGGCCCCGCTTGTGCTCGGCTCCAGCGCGATCGTGCCGCCATGCAGGCCCACGAGTTCAGCCGCAATTGCCAAACCAAGGCCAGTGCCGCCTGCGCGCACCGAACCGCGAAACGCTTCAAACAGATGCGCCTGCGCGCGCAGCGGCACGCCGGGGCCATTGTCGACAATGCAGAAGCCGGTGAAGCCGGGCCCCGTTCTTGGCTCGACGCTCAGCTGCGGTTTGCCCGTCTCCGAACCTGCCTGAGTCAGCGCCTGCACGGCGTTGCGCATCAGGTTGAGCAACACGCGCGCCATCTGGTCCGGATCGCAGATGAGGGTTGCCTCGCGCGGGATGCTGTTCTCGAATGTGATGGTCTGGGGCGTTTGCAAGGAACTGTCCTGCACGGCACTGTCCTGCAATCCCAGCAACTCGGCTGTTTCTGCCACCAACTGGCGCAGCTTCACAGGCTTCAGCGCAGGTGGCGCCTCTGTTGCGCGGCCATAGGCGAGTGTCGATTGGCAGAAGTCGATCGCGCGCCCCAGTGTCGCGATCAGGCGCGGCGCAAAACGCTGCACCTTGGCATCGGTGGTGTCGGTCAACCGGTCCGACATCAGCTGGGCAGCCGCCAGCATATTGCGCAGATCGTGATTGACCTTGCTCACCGCCAGCCCGAGCGCGGCCAGCCGTTTCTTGGCGCGCAGCTCGTCGGCCAGTGTCATTTCCATGCGTGCCAGCGCCCGCTCGGCATCACCGATCTCGTCCTTGCGGTCGCTGGTGGCGATGATCTGGCGCGGATTCTCCGGGTCCTTCTCGAATTCGACAATTCCGCGCGACAGGCGGCGGATGGGGTGCACGATCATCAGGTGCAGCGCGAGATAGACCAGCGCCGCCGTCAGGGCCGAGATGAACAGCGACAGCAGGAGAATGTTCTGCGAAAAACCCAGCATCGCCTGCCGGAGCGGGCGCTCGTCAATGATGAGCTCGACAAAATCGGCTTCGCCCATCGCCGAGCCAATGACGCGGATCGGCTGATCGCCAGCCGGCATCAGCAGCACATCAAAGGCTTCCTTGATGGACATCATCCAGCTGGCATCGCGCAGGTCGGTGGTCCGCGCGACATCGGGGGGCATGGCGTCAATGCTCAGGAGGCGCCGCGCGCCACCAACGCGCGCTGCGATCGCCTTGGCACCAATGCCCATCAGGAGGCGCGCCTCCGTGCCTTCCGGCAGGCCCTCACGCGTTGAGCCTTCCAGCACCAGCACGGCAATGCGCGCGGCCGCCAGCCGGTCATCAAGCCAGTTGCGCCTGAAATTGGCGATGGAGGGCACAAAGATCAGCACCTCTGCCAGCATGACGAACAGGATCGTCAGGATCAGCAGCTTGGGCGACAGGCCCAAGCCACGCCACTGCCGCTTCGGCTCGGCGCTTGGGTCCGGTCCGCCGGTCGGGCGGAATCTGGCCGGGGCTTCGCTCATCTGGTCAGCCGAACTTGCGCAGGAAGCCGATCAGACGGCGGATGCCGGGCTTGGAGGCCAATGGCGAATAGTGCGACATGGCCGCCCGCTTGCCAGCCTCGGACAGCGTCGGATAGGGGAAGACCAGCCCGGCAATGTCAGACACCGACATGCCTTTCTGGATGGCGAGGCTCCAGGTCACGATCATTTCGCCGGCATGGGCACCGACAATGGTTGCACCCAGGATCTTGCCTTTCGGGCTTGTCACCAGCTTGACGAAACCCTCCGTGCGGCGCTCGGCCTGCGCCCTGTCATTTTCGCCATAGGGCCAGCGCAGCAAGCCGACCTTGATCTTCTGAGCCTGCGCCTCAGCCTCCGAAAGGCCCACGCTGGCCACTTCCGGATCGCTGTAGGTGACGCGCGCCAACGTGCTGTTGTTGAGCTTCACGGGCAAACGAAACAGCGCGTTCCGGATCACCAGACCGGCATGGTAGTTCGCGACATGGGTGAATTGCAGCCCGCCCGTTGCGCCGGTCGCGCAGTCGCCAATGGCATAGACGCGGGAGTTCGAGGTCTTCAGCCCCTTGTCGACCGTGATGCCCTTTGGCTCGAAGCGCACATTGCCGATGGCCAGCTCCAGCGTCTCGATGTTGGGCTTGCGGCCTGTGGCCACCAGCAGATGCGAACCCTCGATGGTCTCTTCGCCGCCCGCACTTTCAAGGACTAGCCGGATGCGCGCGCCTACCTTCTCGGCGCGCAGAACCTTCGCCTGCTCGCGGATGATGACGCCTTCATGCAGCAAGGCCCGTCTGATATAGCCCGCCGCCTCCTCATCCTCGCGTGAGAGGATGTTGTGGCCTTCAATCAGCGTGACTTCACAACCCAGCCGACGCATGGCCTGCGCCATTTCGATGCCGATGGGGCCGCCACCCAGCACCAGCAGGCGCTCGGAACGGCGCGTCTGCGCAAAGATCGTCTCGTTGGTGAAATAGGGCACCGCGTCCAGCCCCGGGATCGGCGGCACGGCAGGACGCGAGCCGGTGGCGATCACGAAGCGCCGGGCGCGAATGGCCTGATCGCCCACCATCACCGTGCGCGGATCCGAGAACCGCGCCTCGCCCTTGATGACATGGACGCCGAGCGCCGTGAAACGCTCGACAGAATCATTCGGAGCAATGGCTCCGATCACACCCGCCACATGCGCCTGCACCCTGGCAAAGTTGATCTGTGGCTCGACCGCCGTGATGCCAAAAGGCCCGGCATCGCGCATGGCCTGCGCATGATGAGCCGCCGCCAGCAGCGCCTTGGAAGGCACACAGCCAACATTGAGGCAATCGCCGCCCATCAGGTCGCGTTCGATCAGCACCACCGGCACGCCGAATATGGCGGCTGCTGCCGCCACTGACAGGCCGCCGGAACCCGCGCCAATCACGCAGATGTCGGGTGTCAGGACTGTCGTCACGCGGTCTGATCCTTCACGGCTGTTCGTTCCTTCACGCTGATCTGGCCTTGAGCTTGCGCCAGACCACGGGAATCAGTGCGACAAGCCCCAGAAGTGCAAATGCGGTCAAGAGCTGCGGTGTGACCAGCGCCTTCAGGTCGAGCCCCGCGCTGCAATCCGTGCGCCCGGCGGCAAGGCATGAGGCGCGTGCTGCCGCCTGTCCGGCCACGACGCTGTCAAGCCCCGCGCCGGCAAAAGCAAAGGCGAAAGTGCCGGGCACAATGCCGAGAAGTGTTGTCCACAGAAAGGTCGAGAGCGGAACCCCCGCCAGCGCGGGTGCCAGATTGACCAGCCAGAACGGAAAGATAGGCACCAGCCGCAGGAAGAGCATGTAGGACGCTGCATCCTCGCGAAAGCCATCAAGAATGCGCGTGAGAGAGGCCCCCGCCTTCTGCGCCAAAGACTGGCCGAGCGCTGAGCGCGCGATCAGGAAGACCAGTGTGGCGCCCAGGGTCGCGGCAAACACGGCCGCAGCACCGCCAACCATTCCACCGAAGAGCAGGCCTGCCATCACGGTCAGCAGGGTTGCGCCCGGCACCGAAAGCGCGACCGCTGTCGTGTAAACCAGGATAAAGCCACCAATTGCCAGAAGGCCATGTTTTGCGACGCTCGCCTGAAGTTCGCCCCGATAATCGAGCACGGCATCAAAGCTGAGCAGGCGATGAAAGCCTGTGGCAAAGAAGGCGGCCATGGCCATGGCCAGCACCGCCAGCGGCAGGTAGCGCCGCCAGACCGGCGACCGCTGCGCAGGGGTCTTTGCTCCCGTTTGGCCTGTCACAACCTTTGTTCCGATCCCGCTTCGCATGTGCCTTCGTGTCCACATTGGACCATCGCGATGGCGCACGGCAATGCACGATGGTGTCAGCTTGCGTGATCGCTCCATTCAGATGGCTTTGGCATTGACTTGACCGGTCCCATCCGCCATAAGCCCGCGACTTGCTGCGTGGTTTTTGCCGCGCGCAGTCCCTTTGCCTGCAAACACCTTTTTTGGTGGAGATACAGCCCAAGCCTTGCCCTTAATACGGTTTGGCAGGCGCTGCCTCGGACCAGAACCGGAGACGTCCCGTGAAAAGAACATTCCAGCCCAGCAAGCTCGTGCGCAAGCGTCGCCATGGTTTCCGCGCCCGCATGGCCACCGTCGGCGGTCGCAAGGTCATCGCCGCCCGTCGTGCGCACGGTCGCAAGCGCCTGTCGGCGTGAGTGATAGCGCCGTCGAGGCGCGATCGTTGCAATGACAGACCGGCCAAACGCCATGCGCCTGACCCGTCTGACCCAGCGAAAAGATTTTCTGGCGGCGGCTTCTGGCCGCCGTTTTCGTTGCGCTGCCTTCAATGTCCAGGTCCTTGACCGGCACGACGAGGCAACTCTTGAGGCAAGTCCGGAGATGGGTCTGCGGATTGGCCTGACGGCTTCACGCAAGACCGGCAATGCCGTCATGCGCAACCGGATCCGCCGCAGACTGCGGGTCGCGGCGCAGATCGCGCTGGCGGGCCAGAGCACATTGCCTGTCGATCTGGTGATTGTGGCGCGGCGCGAAGTGTTGCGCCAACCTTTCGCGACACTCGTGGCCGATATTGCGAAGGCGCCATCAGGTGCCCGCAAGCCGAAACCGCGACCTGATTCCGCGCCGAAGGCGCAGCCCGACTTCGCGCCCAAAGCGCGATCTGCAACACCCAACCCGCAGTGACCCGAAAATGATCAAAGACGACCAATGCAACCTGCTTCTGGCGATCATCCTCTCAGTCGTCGTGCTGATTGGCTGGAACCTGCTTTATGGCGTGCCGCAGATGGAAAAGCAGCGCCAGGTGGCGCAGCAGAACCAGCAGGCCCAGACCGCGGTCGGCTCGGCCGTTCCAGCGCCCGGTGCGGTTGCCACACCCGGCACGCCCGGTGCTGCCGGTGCCCCTGCAAGCACAACTGCTCCTGGCGCGGCAGTTTCCACAGCCGACACGCGTGACGCCGCGCTCGCTCGCTCAGGTCGTGTGAAGGTCGACACGTCCAAGCTGACCGGGTCGATCTCGCTGACAGGCGGTCGGATCGACGATGTCTCGCTGAAAGCGTATCGCGAGACCGTTGACCCCAAGAGCCCGATCATCGTCCTGTTGTCGCCAGCCAATGGCCCAAAGGCCTATTATGCTGATTTCGGCTGGGTTGCGGGCCCTGGCAGCACGGTCGCTGTGCCCAATGCCACGACCGTCTGGCAGAGCTCGTCGTCGGCGCTCATGCCGGCAGCTCCGGTCACGCTCACCCATGACAATGGCCAGGGTCTCGTCTTCCGCCGGACAATCTCGGTCGATGACAACGCCATGTTCACAGTCAAGGACGAGGTGGAGAACAAGAGCGCAGCCGCTTCCACGCTCTTCCCCTACGGACTGGTGGCGCGCCACGGCAAGCCGCCGACGCTCGGCTTCTATGTGCTGCATGAAGGCCTGATCGGCGTGCTCGGCGAGCAGGGCCTGCAGGAATACACCTATGATGCCGTGGACAAGGAGCCGCTGCTGGCGGGCACCACGAAGGGCAAGGTCTGGAAAGACCAGGTTGGTGGCTTTGTCGGCATCACCGACAAATATTGGGCCACCGCGCTGGTGCCTGACCAGGCCCGCAAGTACGAAGGCCGCTTCAGTTCGATTGCTGGCGCCAACAGCCGGACCTATCAGGCCGACTTCCTCGGTGAAGCGCTGACCATCGAGCCCGGCACGACTGCTGGAACCAGCGCCCGTTTCTTTGCCGGCGCCAAGGAAGTCGCTGCCATTGATGGCTATGAGAAGTCGCTCGGCATCAAGCGCTTCGAGCTGATGATCGATTGGGGCTGGTTCTATTTCCTCACCAAGCCGCTCTTCAACCTGATGGGCTGGATCTATCACCTCATCGGCAATTTCGGCGTCGCCATTCTGGTGGTCACCGTGCTGCTGAAGCTGCTCTTCCTGCCGCTCGCCAACAAGTCTTACGCCTCCATGGCGAAGATGAAGGCCGTGCAGCCGGAGATGATGGCCATCCGCGAGCGCCATGCCGATGACAAGATGAAGCAGCAGCAAGCGCTGATGGAGCTTTACAAGAAGGAGAAGATCAACCCGCTGGCCGGCTGCTGGCCGGTGCTGATCCAGATCCCGGTGTTCTTCGCGCTCTACAAGATCCTGTTTGTCACCATCGAGATGCGGCATGCGCCCTTCTTCGGCTGGATCAAGGATCTGGCAGCACCTGACCCGACCTCGCTGTTCAACCTGTTCGGACTCCTGCCCTTCAGCGTGCCGGAGTTCCTGATGATCGGCGTCTGGCCGATCATCATGGGCATCACGATGTTCATTCAGATGAAGCTGAACCCGGAGCCGACGGATCCGGTGCAGAAGATGGTGTTCACCTGGATGCCGCTGTTCTTCACCTTCCTGCTCGGCTCGTTCCCGGCCGGTCTGGTGATTTACTGGACCTGGAACAACTTCCTTTCCATCATCCAGCAATCTTACATCATGAAGAAGCACGGCACCAAGATTGAGCTGTGGGACAACCTGCGTGGGCTGTTCAGGAAGAGTGCTCCAGTGCCAGCAGTGGCAACAGTTGGTGCAACTGCAGCAGTCGTGGAAACCACCAGTGTTGAGACAGCCGTGGTCGAGAAAGCCAAGGCCGTGAAGGCGAAGACTGCACCGGAGATGCCTGCTCCGACTGCCAAGACCGTCAAGCGCCTGACCCCAAAGCGGACAAAGCCGAAAGGCTGAGATGAACGACACAAAGGCCGAGGCCGCCCCGGAAGATTTCATCGAGCCCGCGCGCAAGTTCTTCGCGGGCCCGTGGGATTTTGTCTGGGCGGCGACAAAGCTGGACGATCTGCCGCCGATGGTCGGACAGGAGATCGCCTTTGCCGGGCGTTCCAATGTCGGCAAGTCAAGCCTGCTGAATGCGTTGACGGGCCGCAAGACCTTGGCGCGCACCTCGCATACACCCGGCCGCACACAGCAGCTCAATTTCTTCCGGCAGGTGGGGCACGATGAGCGCCTGACGCTGGTAGACATGCCGGGCTATGGCTATGCAGCGGTGGGCAAGGAAAAGGTCGAGTCTTGGACCAAACTGATCCATGACTATCTGCGCGGCCGCACCAACCTCATGCGCGTCTATGTGCTGGTCGACGCCCGCCACGGCTTCAAGACGGTGGATGAGGCCGTGCTGGAAACACTCGACAACGCAGCCGTGTCCTATCAGGTCGTGTTGACCAAGGCCGATCAGGTCAAGCTGGGCGATCGCGAGGCGGTGATTGCCCGCACGCAGGAGGCCATCCGCAAGCGGCCTGCCGCCTTCCCGCTGGTGCTGCTGACCTCCAGCGAAACCGATTTCGGCATCGCCGAATTGCGCGCAGCCCAGATGCAGCTTCTGGCCGAGCAAAGCGCGTGATTTCCGCCACCCGCCTGCATCTGCTGCTGGCCATGCTGATGGGGCTGGCCGGTGTTGCCGCGCTTGCCTCTGCGACCCATGTCGGCGCCAGCACGTCCTTGCAGATTGCTGGCCAGATGCTGCTGTTTCATGCGCCGCTGATCGTGGCCGTCACGGTCGCGCGCCGGACCGAGTTGCTGGCCGACATGATGGCACGGATCGCCGTCAGCGTGCTGATTCTGGGGCTGGTGCTGTTCTCCGGCGATCTCGCCCTGCGGGCTTTGCGTGGCGCCAAGCTCTTTGCCATGGCGGCTCCCAGCGGCGGCACCCTGATCATGCTTGGCTGGGTTGGCCTTGCGCTGTCGGCGCTGCTGGCAAGACGCCGCTGAGACTTGCGCGGCCTGAGCCTTTCGTCATCCGGCGCATTGCGCTAGAAGCACGCGCCCTGTGCCCGGTTCGGGCCGCCACCCTTTCGAGTTGACGGAGCCTTAAGCCGGTCATGACCAACCCTGCCGATCTGCCGCCCTCGCTCTCCGCTGATCTGCTCGTGCAGGCGCTGCCGCACATGCAGCGCTACGACCAGAAAATCGTGGTCATCAAGTATGGCGGCAATGCCATGGGCGACGCGGCCACCGCCGAGGATTTTGCCGAGGACATCGTGCTGCTGGAGCAATCTGGCGTGAAGCCGGTGGTCTGCCATGGCGGCGGGCCACAAATCGCCCGCATGCTGGAAAAGCTCGGCCTCAAATCCGAGTTCAAGCAGGGCCTGCGCGTGACCGACCGTGCGACAGTCGATGTGGTCGAGATGGTGCTGGCGGGCTCCGTCAACAAGGAAATCGTCGGCTACATCTCCGCTGAAGGTGGCCGCGCCATCGGCCTTTGCGGCAAGGATGGCGGCATGGTGACGGCCCGCAAGGTGACGCGCACCATCGTTGACCCCGATTCCCGCATCGAGCAGGTGCTCGATCTGGGCTTCGTCGGCGAGCCTGACAAGGTCGATCGCACGGTGCTGGATGCCGTGCTGAAGGCCGAGCTGATCCCGGTTCTGGCCCCTGTCTGTTCAGGCGCGGACGGGCAGACCTACAACGTCAATGCCGACACGTTCGCTGGCGCCATTGCAGGCGCGCTCGATGCCAAGCGCCTGCTGCTGCTGACCGATGTGCCCGGCGTGCTCGACAAGGACAAAAACCTCATCAAGGAACTCACCGTCGAGCAATGCCGCCACCTCATCGCGGATGGCACCATCACCGGCGGCATGATCCCCAAGATCGAGACCTGCATCTACGCCATCGAGAAGGGCGTCGAGGCCGTCGTCATTCTTGACGGCAAGGTGCCGCATGCCGTGCTGATCGAGCTTTTCACCGATCAGGGTGCCGGAACCATCATCCGCCGATGACGCCGGCACTGTCCCCGGAGGTTGTCCAGCGCTTCGCCCATGTCGAAACCTGGGTGTTTGATCTGGACAACACGCTCTATCCGCATGAGGCGCGCATCTGGCCTCAGGTCGATGAGCGCAT
>JANMMX010000001.1:0-3842 GCA_031373605.1 Allobosea sp.
CCGGCCTCGCCGCTGGCCCCGACGATCAGCAGCTGCACGGCCGGAATCAGGAAAAAGGCCGTGATGACAGTCACAGCCGGAATGAGGCAGATCAGGGCAAAGAGCTGGCGTGAGCGCATGTGTCAGTTCCAGCAGGGCAGCCGGTTGGCGGCCGCCCTGCAATGTCAGTCAGGCTGGCTCAGCGCACTTCGGCGACATAGCGGTCGGAAAAGCCCTTCTGGACTGTTTCCATCGCGCCCCAGTCGACATCGCGCGCCCTTGCGTAGTCGGCAGCCGGCAAGAAGCGGGCCGCCACCTCGGGCTTCAGCTGGATGGGCCGCGCAGGGCGCAGATAGGCGTTGGTCCAGATCGCCTGGCCTTCATCCGACAGGATGAAATCCAGCACGCGCTTGGCATTGGCCTCGTTGCGGGCGCCCTTCACCAGGCCGATCACATAGGGGAAAGACACCGAGCCTTCGCAAGGGATGACGAACTCGAACTTGCCCTTCTCGCTGTATTTGGCGCGATAGGCGTTGAAATCATAATCGAACAGGATCGGGATTTCGCCCGAGACGACGCGCGCATATGACGTCTGCTGCGGCACGATGGGCTGGTTCTTGGCCAGATCCTTGAAGAAGTTGATGGCAGGATCAAAGTTCTGCTGCGTGCCACCGAGCGCAAGGTTGACGGCCACCGCGCCGACATAACCAACGGCGGCTGATGACGGGTTGAGATAACCGACCATGCCCTTGTATTCGGCCTTCGTCAGATCAGCCCAGCACTTCGGCACAGGCTTGCCAGCCAGCGCATCGACATTGACGAAAAGGCCGAGCGTGCCGGAATGGATCGTATGCCAGGTGCCGTCGGCATCCTTGAGGCCGGCTGGGACCTCGTCCCATTTCGCAGGCTTGTAGGGGGCGAGCAGCCCTTCTGCCTTGGCGCGCATGCCGAAGGTTGCGCCGAAATAGGCGATGTCGGCCACCGGGTTTGCTTTCTCGGCAATCAGCTGCGAGAGCGTCTGGCCGGAATTCTTGTTGTCATGCGGCATGGCGATGTTCAGCTTCGTCTTGATCGCGGTGATCATCGACGCCCAATCGGCCCATTGCGGCGGGCAGTTGTAGCAAATCACGTCAGCGGCTTTCGCAGGCGTGACAAACGCGCCAATCGTGGCTGAGACGGCCATTGTGATGGCCAGAAATGTCTTCTTCATCGTGCAGTCTCCTGTTGGTGGTGGGACGGGAATGCGAGGGAGGCAATCGAAATCGCGAGCGGGTTGCGCGGCACAGGCCCGAGGCTGCGGCCGGGGCGGATGTCATGGGCCAGACAGCCCACAGCCTTCGCCATGTCTCCGGCAATGGCATTGAGCAGGCGTGTGCAGGCCACTTCGCCCATCTCGCGGGCGGGCTGGCAGACACTCGCCAGCGTGGGCTCGACCATCTGGCCAAGCGCGATGCCGTCAAAGCCCACGACCGACATGTCTTCGGGCACGCGCGCGCCCAGCCGCTTCAGCGCGCCGATTGCTGCCAGCGCCAGCATGTCATTGGAACAGAACAGCGCCGTCGGCCGGTCCTCGCGTTCGATCAGGCGCGCGAGCATTGCGTCCGGCGCATCGTCGAAAAAATCGAGCTCGACTGGCGCAGGTGGCCTGAGCCCGGACGCGGCAAGCGCCGCCGCGAAGCCGCGATAGCGCAAGCGCGACCTGTCGGATGCCGCAAAGCGCCCGGCGAGAAAGGCGATGCGCCGGTGGCCCTGCGCCAGCACAAGCTCGGTCATCGCGCGCGCTGCCGCGACATTGTCCACGGTCACCGCCGTGCGGCCCGCGTGGTCCGCCTCGTTGTAGAGCAGCACATTGGGCTTGCGCGAGGCATCAATGATGGCCAGCGCGGGGCTTGCCAGCGCATCGCAGACCGTCAGCGCCAGACCATCCACCGACTGCCCCAGAAAGGTCTCGACCGCCGCCGCTTCAATCTCGGGATCATAGTCGCTGGTGGCGATCAGCACATTGAAACCTCGCGACCGGGCCAGTGCCTGAAAGCCACTGACCGAAGACGCGAAGACTGGGTTGGTGAGACTGGGAACGACCATCCCGAGCGTCCGCGTCGCCTGCCGCTTGAGGCTGCGGCCGATCTCGGAGGGACGATAACCCGTCTGCGCAATGGCCAGCTCGATCCGCGCCCGGCTCTCGATGGAGAGCGGTGCCGTGCCATTCACATAGCGGCTGACGGTGGCGATGGAGCACCCTGCCAGTTCCGCCACATCCTTGATGGTTGCTGACATGGCAGCCCCTGCAAACGACTGATCGTGACAATGTAAACGTTTACACGAAAATTTCTACACGCGTTTCGTGACACTCTCACGACAGGGGATGCTGGGCTTCCAGAATCTTCGCACGTTAAAGGGATGCGCCGCATGGAGCTCTGCGCAGGTGGACTTCAGAGCCATGGCCAAAGGCCAGACCTGCCGTTGATCGGGGCTATTTTCCCAGAGACAACGTGTCTGCGTTCAGAACCTGACCGAGGGCCTGAAGATCGACATGGGGCCAGATCAGCTTCTGGAAGGCGTTGTGCACCTGCTGGAACTCCTCCTTGCACCCTTCGGCGCGCTCGGCTGGCAGGGCGCTGCGCTTGAGCACATCCTGAAACAGCACGGGATCCGCGCCGGATGCGAGGCAGAGCGTGCTGTAGAGCCGCTGAAGCGGTGTGCTGTGGACATCGGCATGCTGACGGTCATCGACGCGCCGGAGCTGCCATCGTTTCCGGACCGGGAAATTCTTCAGCCCGGCCTCGCTGAGATAGACATAGGTGATGCCGGCGACCAGTCCCGGTGCCTGCTGCTTGCCAAGGCTGAGCAGCATATAGCCGGAAAACTGATCGGCAGCGTCTTCCTCGCGCCCGAACACGGGGACACCCAGATAGCTGAAGACAGCATGGCCGGCCTCGTGCAGCAGAACGTCGATCAGCGACCCGGCAAAGGCGTCGCGCTCGCCGACCCAGTCCGGACGCTGGCGGCTTGCGGCAAGCTCGCCAATATAGGCGATGTACTCGTAGCAGATGGTGACGGTATCGGTTTCAAACCAGGCATTGATCTCGCCATCACAGTCAGCTGTCCGGAAGTGCAGGGGCTTGGGCAGTCGCAGCGGAGACAGGAGCCCTTGCACCTGTTCCAGCACGCGCCTTTCCATCAGCAGATCGCGCAGAAGCGCGTGAACAGGCTGACGCGTGGGCCTGTATTCGACAAGGATCCGGTCGGTCTGCAGCGCCTGCGCCTTCGCGGCGTGCGTGTCAGACGCGAAGATGAGGAGCGCAATCGCCACAATCCGGGCGAGCATCCCGGTCGCCCTGCAACATGTCCACATCATCCCCCCAACCTGCTGGCCAGCACAACCGCAAGAGTGCCACAGAGCCGACGCTCGGGCCAGAAGGAGGAGCGGCACATCTTCGCTGCCAGGAGCAGCACCCAGAACCGTGACGGCAGATGTCCATCTGGACACGTAAACCACCACAGCCTTCGACTGCCGAATTTTCGTGGTGCTGGCTGCGGACAAGCGGAATGGTGAAGGGACTGGAATCGAATATTTGACTCAAATATCTGACATTAAACGATAATGTATGTTATTATCTTCGATATATCCGCATTTCTGCCCAAAATTTGTCTGGCTGTAGCCGGATTCAGGCGGATCAGGCCTGATAACTTCGGGCGTTTCAAATGCCCAGACTCCTGCGAAATTGACCCCGCTTGTTCAATCATGCTTCGTGCCGCATGCAACGATGGTCAAAGCGTCGTCTGGCAAAGGGCGCTGCGATGAGGCTGCATCCAGCCACATTCCAGTCATTGCCCGTTGGTGCTCTCATGGTCCGCTTTTG
>JANMMX010000020.1:0-6757 GCA_031373605.1 Allobosea sp.
CCCTGCGCGACGAGCGCGAGGTTGTGACAGGTCGCCTTCTGGCGGCGCAAGGCAAGAAGGCGGCAATCGATCGCTTTGCCCAGGCCGGGCCAGACGCATTGGGCAGTGAGGGCAAGGCGCTCGCCATCACCGAGTGGGCCAATGCCTGGGATGCGATTGGTGGCGGGTTGGCGCGTGTGGCCGAAGAGCTCAGGCTCGCCACGGCCAAGGCGCGCGATCTGGATGCCGAGATCGCGGCGCTGGAACGCGCGCGGCCACAGGCAGCCCTCTCCGGCGCACCGAAGCGTGATGTGGTGATAGCTGTGGAAGCGGCTGGTGCAACGCAGGCCGAGTTCACTATGAGCTACCGTGTGGCTGGTGCTGCGTGGTTGCCGGCTTATGAGGCGCGGCTGGTGACTGGCTTAAAGCCGTCCCTTGACCTGACACGCCGTGCCGAAGTCACACAGCGCACCGGTGAAGACTGGAGCGATGTGAGTTTGAGCGTCTCGACTGTGCGCGCGGCGCGCGGCACGGCTGCTCCCGATCTGTTCAGCCAGCAGATCGCGTTTCAGGATGCGCAGGTGCTGGGGCAGGTCAACGAGACGGCACGGACGCGCGCGCAGCCTATGGCTGCTGCGAAGCCGGCCAGAAGCGAGGCTGATGCTGTGGCACTGTCCGCGCCTGCGCCAATTGTTGTTGCCGCAGAGCCCGTCCGTGCCATTGTCGAGGCGGGCGCCTATCAGGCCAGCTTCACCGTGCCCGGTCGCGTGACGCTGACTGCTGATGGTGCGATGAAGGCGCTGACGCTGGCGCAGCGCACGCTGGAGCCGGTCCTGAGCGCGCGCGTCGTGCCCGTGCTGGACGAGACGGCCTATCTAGATGCCGCACTCACCAATGACGAGGAGGTGCCACTGCTGCCGGGTCTGGTGACGCTGCATCGCGACGGCACCTATATCGGGCGTGGACGTTTCGGGTTGGTGGCGCCAGGAGACAAGACGACACTTGGCTTTGGTGCCGATGACCGCATCAAGGTGAAGCGCGTGCCGGCGAAGAAGCGCGAGAACGAGCCGACCTGGTATGGTCAGACGAAAACGGACCTGAGCGAATTCCGGACGACAATCCGCAGCCTGCACAGTGTGCCGGTGAAGGTGACGGTGCTTGACCGGCTGCCTTTCTCCGAGAACAGTGCCATCACGGTCGAGCAATTGCCGCAAACCACGCCGCCAACCGAGAAGCAGCCGGGCGACCGGCGTGGTGTGCTGTCATGGACATTTGATGCTTTGCCCAATACCGAGAAGGAGATCCGGCTCGCCTACCGTCTGAAATGGCCGGGCGACCGAGAGATCGGCTTCAGCACAAGGCCCTGACCGGGCCGGATCAAGGCTTCATGCCCACGCGCATCATCGGCATTCATGGCCTCAACGACAAGCCGGCGCCTCAGGTGCTGAAGCGCTGGTGGCGAAAATCGATCCAGGAAGGGCTGGCGCGGAACTGTGAGCTGCCCGGCACGGCATTCGATTTTCAACTGGTCTATTGGGCCGATCTCGAGCATGCCGAGGCTGTCGCGCCCGAAGACGACCCGGAGCCTTATGTGAGCGTCAAGGGCACCGAGCCTTTCATGCGCCATTCCGGCTCGCTGCAGAGCAAGCTCGCCGCCCTGAGCCTCGAGGGTTTCGGCAAGCTGGCCAGCGCGCTGGCGCGCGCGCCGGTGGTGTCGGAGATGGTCGAGCAGGTTGTCGAGAGGCGGGCACCTGATCTCTTCCGCTACCAGAATGATACCATGCTGCGTCGTGCGATCCGCGAGCGCTTTCTGGTGGTGCTGCGCAAGGCACAGAGGCAGGATCTGCGCACGATGCTGGTTGCGCATTCGATGGGCTCACTCATTGCGTTCGATGTGCTTCTGGCGCATCCGGAACTCAGGGTGGATCACCTGGTCACCATCGGTTCACCGCTGGGGCTGGGCGAGGTCAAGGCGCACTCGCGCCGTGAGTTCGGGCGGCTGCAGGTGCCGGAAGGTGTCAGGCGCTGGGATAACTTTTCAGACCGGCGGGACCCGATCGCGGCACTGGACATGCGGCTTGCATCTGATTTCCCGGCCAACAGCCAAGGTGTCAAAGTCATCGATCATGTCGTCCGCAACCAGTATGTGGCGCCCTCAGGCAAGGCCAACCCGCACAAGATCTACGGTTACCTGCGCACGCCGGAAGTGTCGGTGACGGTGGCGGCCTTTCTGGACCAGGCAGGCGATTGAGAGACACGCGGCAAGCCGCCTTGCGCCCCGCTGCTGACTTGGCGGACGAACTCGAAACTTGACCTCGCACGCCTCTTGGCCCAAGAGGGCTTGCAAGGAAACCGCTGAACGCCCCGCCCTTGCGACGGGGCGTTTTTCGTTTCGCTTGCTTGCGATGTGAGACAGGCTGCGAGGACAGACCCATGGCCAATGTTGTGGTGGTTGGTGCCCAGTGGGGCGATGAAGGCAAGGGCAAGATCGTCGACTGGCTTTCGAGCCAGGCCGATGTCGTCGTGCGCTTTCAGGGCGGGCACAATGCCGGCCACACGCTGGTCATTGATGGCAAGGTCTACAAGCTGTCGCTGCTGCCGTCTGGCATCGTGCGTCCCGGCAAGCTCTCGGTCATCGGCAATGGTGTTGTCGTCGATCCCTGGCACCTGATCGAGGAAATCGACAAACTGCGCGCCCAGGGCGTCTCCATATCGCGGGACAATCTGCGCATTGCTGACAATGCCACACTTATCCTGCCGCTGCACCGCGAGCTGGACCATATCCGCGAGACCTCGAACGTCTCGCTGCGGATCGGCACGACCAAGCGCGGGATCGGTCCGGCCTATGAGGACAAGGTGGGCCGCCGCGCGATCCGCGTTGTCGATCTGGCCGACAAGGACACGCTGGTTGCCAAGATCGAGCGGCTTCTGGCGCACCACAATGCGCTGCGGCGCGGGCTTGGCATGCCAGAGTTCGATGGCAGCGAGCTGCTGGACCAGCTGTTGGCCATTGCGCCGAAGGTGCTTGAGTATTCTGACACCGTCTGGGCGCTGCTCGATGGCGAGCGCCGTGCTGGCCGCCGCATCCTGTTCGAGGGCGCACAAGGCGCTCTGCTGGATGTCGACCATGGCACGTATCCGTTTGTGACCTCGTCCAACATTGTGGCCGGCCAGGCGGCGACCGGCTCAGGCCTCGGGCCCGGCGCCATCGGCTACGTTCTGGGCATTGCCAAGGCCTACACGACGCGCGTCGGTGAGGGGCCATTCCCGACAGAGCTGTTCGACGAGACGGGCGAACTGATTGGCCAGAAGGGCAAGGAGTTCGGCGTGGTCACTGGCCGCAAGCGCCGTTGTGGCTGGTTCGATGCCTGCCTCGTACGCCAGACGGTCAAGACCTCCGGCATCACCGGCATTGCCCTGACCAAGCTCGACATTCTGGACGGGTTTTCCGAGATCAAGATCTGCGTTGGTTACCGCCTGAATGGCGAGGTGATCGAGCATCTGCCAGCCGGCCAGAACGCACAGGCGCAGGTCGAGCCGATCTACGAGACGATGCAGGGCTGGAGCGGGTCTTCCGCCGGGGCGCGCTCCTATGCCGATCTGCCTGCCGAGGCGATCAAATATGTCCGGCGCATCGAAGAGCTGGTCGGTGCGCCTGTCACCGTGCTGTCAACCAGCCCCGAACGGGACGACACGATCCTTGTGCAAAATCCGTTCGAGGGTTGACGGACCGTAACAAGACAGACATTGCAGAAATATGGCTGACTTCTACCCCATTCTGGCAAGGGCGGTTTCCGGGCTCTCGGACAATACGCCCGAGGCGCGAGCCGCGATCTATGCACGCGCGGGCGCGGCTCTTTTGCGGCAGCTGCGCTCCATAGATCCGCCCATGTCTGAGGCCGACATCGTGCGCGAGCAGAAGACGCTGGATGACGCCACGGCCCGGCTTGAGGCCCAATATCCCGAACCCGAAGTGGTCGAGCCTGAAATTGCCACGCCTGACAACGTCCTGTTCACGCCCGAACTGCCGGGCCAGACTAGCGTTGTGCAGCCTCCGGCCGAGACAGAGCCTGTGGTGGTGTCTGCGCCACCTGCCCCGCTCGTGCCGCGACCTGACCCCGTTTCTGCTCCCGCTGCCAATGCCCGGCCGGCCGTGTCTGCGCGGTCGGACGCAAGCCCGGAACGGGACGATGAGGCTCTGTCGCCGGTTCTGCCGCCCGTGCTGTCGATGCCGGATGCGCCCGAGCGACCGCGTGTTTCCGTTTCAGCCCCGAAAATGGCCGATCCCGCCCGCAAGCGCGGCCTGATCGTTGCAGGCGGCGTCGCTTTTGGCGTTGCCGCGATTGCGGGCGCTGCGATCTACATGAACAAGATTGCGCCGCCTGATACTGTGGCGCGCAACAGCGCCGAGGTGGCGCGGTCTGCCACGCCGCCTGTCGAGAACGGCCCCAAGAACAGTGAGCGCGTGGGAAGCGAAGGCGCTATCTCGCCGTCGGCGCCCCTCACGCCGCGCAGCACGCCTTCAACCGGCGCCCCCCCCGCACCGCGCAACGAGATCGCCGTTGCCCAGCGCGCCGTGCTTTATGTCGAAGGTGCGGATGCGAACTCGCAGCCCAAAGCCGTGAATGGCCGTGTGTTCTGGCGGCTGGACAGCGAGGCCGCAGGTGTCGGCCGCCCCGTCGAGACCATCGTGCGCGCCTCTGTCGAGGTGCCGGATGCCGGGCTGATGCTCGATTTCACGCTTCGGCGCAACACGGATGCGGCTTTTCCGGCCTCGCATCTGATCGGCCTGCGCTTTTCGCGCTCAAGCGATGACGGCAATGGCGCGGTGAAAGAAACCGGCGTGCCGCAGTTCAAGAATGATGAGAACGAGCGCGGCGCGCCAATCTCGGCGATTGCCAGCACGCTGGGTGACAATCTTTTTGTCGCAGCGCTTTCAGGCGTGCCGGTCGAGATCGAGCGCAACCTTGATCTCATTCTCAAGCGCAACTGGGTCGATGTGCCGGTGCGCTTCGCCTCCGGCAAGCGCGGCATTCTGGCCTTTGAAAAAGGCCTCTCCGGCGCGCAAACGCTGGAAGATGCGGTTGGCCGCTGGCGCTGATGCGCCAGCGATTTCGTTTGGCCTTAGCGGCTGGGGCGTGCGTCGACCAGCTTGCCAGCCGGCGGCTGGATCATTTTGCCAGCCGGGGCCTCGCGCAGGAGCAGGGCCTTCTTGACGGCTTCCTGCACCTTTTCGAAGGCGCGCACCTCGATCTGACGCACGCGCTCGCGCGAGACGCTGAATTCGTCTGACAGCTCTTCGAGCGTCACAGGCTGATCTACGAGGCGGCGCGCCTCGAAGATGCGCCGTTCGCGCGGGTTGAGCACGCTTAGTGCCTCGCGCAACGCGCCGAGCCGGTTGTCAGCTTCCTCCTGCTCGACGACGACCGCTTCCTGGCTGGCCTGGCCATCGACCAGCCAATCCTGCCACTCGCCATCGCCATCCTCGCGCATCGGCGAGTTGAGCGAGGAGTCGCCACCGAGGCGGCGGTTCATCTCGACCACTTCATGCTCGTGCACGCCCAGGCGCGTGGCGATGATCTTCACCTGATCGGGGCGCAGATCGCCCTCGCCAAGCGCATCGATCTTGCTCTTGGCCTTGCGCAGATTGAAGAACAGCTTCTTCTGGTTGGCGGTGGTGCCCATCTTCACCAGCGACCAGGAGCGCAGGATGTATTCCTGGATCGAGGCCTTGATCCACCACATGGCATAAGTGGCGAGGCGGAAGCCCTTCTCAGGCTCGAAACGCTTCACCGCCTGCATCAGGCCGACATTGCCCTCGGACACGACCTCGCCAATCGGCAGGCCATAGCCGCGATAGCCCATCGCGATTTTCGCCACGAGGCGCAGGTGCGAGGTCACCAGCCGGTGGGCGGCGTCGCGGTCATCATGCTCGCGCCACTGCTTGGCGAGGGTGTATTCCTCGTTGGGCTGAAGCATCGGGAATTTGCGGATTTCATCGAGATAACGGGACAGTCCACCCTCGGCGGACAGGACCGGCATGTTGGCAGCAGCCATGATCGTCTCCTTCTCGCAACCCCCGGCAATCGGCGGGCTGACCACAGCGCCCGGACCGGCCCGCTGCATGGTTTGCATTATAAACGGAGAAAGCGTGGCGGAAAGTGGGCAATGAGGCCAATGCCACTCACGGATTCGCGAGCGCTTCTTGCAGATTTGCAAAATCTTCGGGCGGGTCACGCTCGAAGATCATGGTTTCCTGGGTCAATGGATGGGCAAAGCCCAGCATGGCCGCATGCAGCGCCTGCCGTCCAAGCGCCCGCAAGGCTGCGCGCGGCTTCTCGGCAAGTTTTGAGGCCTTGGTCATGAAGCCGGTGCCGTAAAGCGGATCGCCCAGCAGGGGATAGCCCGCATGGCTCAGATGCACGCGGATCTGGTGCGTGCGGCCGGTTTCAAGCTGGCAGGCGATGAGCGAGGCGATGGGCTCGTTTTCTGGCCCGACATAGCGCTCCAGCACGTTGAAATGCGTGATCGCCTCTCGGCCCCGCCCCTCATGCACCACCATCATCTTCTCGCGGTTGCGGTTGGAGCGCTCGATGGGCGCGTTGATCGTGGCCTCGTTCAGGCGCGGCACGCCCCAGATGATGGCGAGATAGCTGCGCTCCAGCGGGCCGGTGCGGCCATGATCGGCGAATTGCGCCGCCAGCGCCTTGTGGGCGCGGTCAGTCTTGGCGACCACGAGGAGCCCGCTTGTGTCCTTGTCGAGCCGGTGCACGATGCC
>JANMMX010000059.1:0-9803 GCA_031373605.1 Allobosea sp.
TCGCCAACCAACCCTTTGTCCTTTTTCGTCTACGAGCTTTACTTGAACGAAGCGGGATGGGATGCCCACAACACATCAGATCACTTCCTGAGTGTCGTTGATGATCTTGTCCAACGGGTTGCATCTCGGGAACGCGTGCCCTTCGTTCCATTCATCTTGTGAACTGATGAAGCCGATGCCGTGATGCCAAGGCTCAAGGATTTGTCTCGATGCACGCCTCAGGCCCGCTGCACCAACCCCGCCAGATAGAACCCATCCGTGCCCGTGCGCAGCGGGCTCAGCTGCAGGCCGTAGCGGGTGGCGAAAGGCGCCAGCAGAGAGAGATCGCTCTGGGATTGCGCGATCAGTTCGGCAGTGCTTTGGGTGCGGAAGTTGGTGTGACCCTTCAGAAAAGTTTCGACAGCGCCGTCATTCTCGTCCGCCAGCACCGAGCAGGTGATGTAGGCGATGCGGCCAGCAGGCTTTACCAGCCGGGCGGCGCGGGCCAGCACCGTAGCCTGATCCTTCAGGCGCTCGGCAAGCGCACCGGGGCGCACGCGCCATTTGGCGTCAGGGTTGCGCCGCCAGGTGCCGGAGCCGGTGCAGGGCGCATCGACCAGCACGAGGTCGGCCGTACCATCGAGATCGACCAGCGCATCATGGCCCCTGCCCTTTGGCGCGCGGATGTCGACGGCGGCGGCGCCAGAGCGCGCAAGCCGGTCATGCAGCGGGGCGAGACGGCGCGTGTCGAGATCACTGGCGATCAGCGTGCCCCCGTTCTGCATCAGGGCGGCCAGCGCCAAGGTCTTGCCGCCAGCGCCGGCGCAGAGATCGACCACAATCATGCCGGGCCGGGCGCCTGACAGCTGTGTGACCAGCTGCGAGCCCTCATCCTGAATCTCGAAGCCACCTTCGAAGAATACCTGCTCGGCCTGCAGGGCCGGCCCGCGACCGTCCTCTCCCACAGCAAAGCGCAGACCGTCTGGCGACCAGGGCGTGTCTTCCGGCTGCAAATGTTGCAGCTTGCCGCGCAAGACGCTGCGCTTCTGCTTCAGCGTGTTGGCGCGGATGTCGACACAGGCGCGGGCGGCCAGCGCCTGCATCTCGGCGATGGCCTTGTCGCCAAAGCTGGCCACGATCGAGGGCCAGAGCCACTCCGGCGCATCCGCCTGCACCCAGTCTGGTGCTGAAGCGAGGTCGAATGCGGCCAGCTGCGCGGCTTCTGTCTCCGAAAGCGGCTCTGGCGCATGGGCGAGGCCTGTGCAGAGCGCGCCAATCTCGTCTGCTGTCAGCTTGCGCACGCTGACTAGCATGGCCAGCACCAGCGCGCGCGGTGTCTCGGCCTGCATGACATGTGCGCTGGAAGCTTTGCGGCGCAGCGCGTCATAAACCAGACTGGCGACAGCAGCCCTGTCCTTGGAACCAGCAAAGCGGCGGGCGAGACCCCAATCCTTCAGCGCATCAGGCGCGGGGCGTCTGCGCTCTAGGATATCCTGCAGAACTTCCATGGCGGCGCTGAGCCGGGCAGCAGGCATCATGGCTGGGACAACTTCATCGTGGCGGCCTCACATCCTGATGCACCGGAGACATCCATGCCCCGGCCAACACAATCTTGACGTGGTCCTTTCATATGCGCATGCAGGCAGCAACACCTGATTGTCTCCCGCTGCGCTGCTGAAAGGTTCTTCCCATGTCTCAACTGACGCTGGCCCGCACGATCCGACTGGCTGTTGCCGGTCTTCTGGCCGCCTCGCTGGCCGCCTGCGCCACCGCACCTGCTGCCGATCTTACCCCGCCGCCACAAAAGCGCGTCGATGCCAAGACGGGCCTCGAGACGCAGCGTTATTGAGCTTTGATTCACTTTCGTCATTCCTGGGCATCACTTGCGATGAACCCGGAACCCATAGCCACCAGTCTTGCGGCAAGTCCGGTGCCGGATTCTGTTCAATACCGTGGCTATGGGTTCCGGGTTCCGCTGACGCGGCCCCGGAATGACGCATGGGCCTGAAAGATGTGGGTGCTCGGGACAGGCCCGGGCATGACGCAATTGGCGTCTACGGCGCTTTTGGCGTTTACGACGCAGTTGCCGCTCACGCATAGGTCAACGGCACCTCGGTCGTTTCCTTCAGCGCTTCCATGACGAAGCTGGCTGACACATCATCCATCTCGATGCGTGCGATGAGGCGCTGGTAGAGCCGGTCATAGGCCGCCACGTCCGGCACACGCGCTTTCAGGATGTAGTCGATCTCGCCAGCTGTGCGGTAGGCCCCCACAATTTCAGGCAGCGCTGCGAGCGCCGCACGGAAACGGTCCGCCCATTCAGCGCTGTGCTTGGCAGTGCGCACCTGGATCAGCACGGTCAGCCCCGCATTGACCTTCTCTGGCGCCACAAGCGCCACGCGGCCCTTGATGATGCCCGCCTCTTCCAGCAGCTTGACGCGCCGCCAGCAAGCATTGCGCGACAGGTTGATACGGGACGAAAGCTCTTCCACCGAGAGCGTCGCATCACGCTGAAGCTCGCGCAGAATCGAGATGTCGTGGCTGTCGATGGCCATGGCGCTGTGATCTCATCCCTTGCACGCGTGCTTTGTTGGGATGATCGTATCACAAAAGGCGCATCTGGCCAGAAAATTGGGACCAGTGGGCAGAAAGACCGGGTTATCTTGCTATTGAAATCAGTGTCAGGCCGGGAGCCCATCATGTCGAACGACAGCAAGAACATGTTCACCGCCCACCCGCACGCGGTTGGAGAGAGCTATACCGAGCATTTCGGCGTGGCGATGCGCTATTCCGGGCGGCTGTTCTACGCCAGCTTCTGCGCTTTCGTTCATGCGTTCCTGCCGTTTGCCTATGAGAAGACGGCCAGCACGATGATCCGCAGCATGGTGGCGGACATGGATCGCCGCACGCATCAGCCAGTCAAGAGCCCGCTCCAGCCTGCGGAGTGACGTTCAGGCGGGCTCGCGCGGCCCTGAAGCGTCCTGTCAGAGGATCGTCGCGATGATGCCGATCCACATCGCGACCAGCGCGATCATCCCGACGAAGAAGGCATAGGCGCGCCGCATCACGTGGTTGCTGGTGACATGGATGGCGGTGTGCAGGACACGCGAGGCGACATAGACCCAGGCCAGAGTCACCATGATCCAGCCCTTGGCGCCGACTTCATTGGCAATCAGGATGAGCGCAAAGAAGATCACCGGCGTTTCGAACTGGTTCGAGAAATTGTTGGCTGCAGCCTTGGCCCGATCCGGCCACGCATCGCCTGACAGCGCGATGTCCTTCATGCGGACGGCTTTTGACATGAAAGCCGCACGACGAGCGGCAAACATGATGCCGAACACAACGAACATCCAGCCAATCTGGGCGAGTGCGGGAAAAATCAGACGCATGTCAGCTCCGGCAATTGCAGGGGATTGAGGTTCAACGGGTGGAATAATTCGGCGCTTCGCGCGTGATCATCACGTCATGCACATGGCTTTCGCGCAAGCCGGCATTGGTGATGCGGATGAAGCGGGCGCGCTCCTGGAATTGCGCCAGATCGGCACCGCCGACATAGCCCATGGCTGCGCGCAAGCCACCAACGAGCTGATGCAGCACGCCGGACACCGGGCCCTTATAGGCCACCTGCCCCTCGACGCCTTCCGGCACAAGCTTCAGCGTGTCCTTGATGTCCTGCTGGAAATAGCGATCCGCCGAGCCGCGCGCCATGGCGCCGACCGAGCCCATGCCACGATAGGATTTGTAAGAACGGCCCTGATAGAGAAAAACCTCGCCGGGCGTCTCGTCGGTGCCGGCCAACAGCGAGCCGACCATGGCGCAGGAGGCGCCAGCCGCCATCGCCTTGGCGAGATCACCCGAGGCCTTGATGCCGCCATCGGCGATGATGGGCGTGTTGGTCATGCGGCCCGCGCGGACGGCATCCATGATCGCGGTGAGCTGCGGCACTCCGACGCCCGCCACAATGCGCGTGGTGCAGATCGAGCCCGGCCCGATGCCGACCTTGACCGCATCAGCGCCAGCATCGATGAGCGCCTTGGCGCCGTCTGCCGTCGCCACATTGCCGGCGATGACCTGCACGGCGTTAGAAAGCTTCTTCACGCGCGTGACCGCTTCGAGCACTTTTGATGAATGGCCATGGGCGGTGTCGATCACCACCACATCGACACCGGCATCGATCAGCATTTCGCAACGCAGGAACCCCGCATCGCCCGTGGTTGAGGCAGCTGCGACCAGCAGACGCCCCTGCCCGTCCTTGGCGGCATGGGGATAGGCCACCTGTTTCTCGATGTCCTTGACGGTGATGAGGCCGACGCAGCGATAATGCTCGTCCACCATCAGCAGCTTCTCGATGCGGAACTGATGCAGGAGCCGCTTGGCATCGTCCTGCGAGACACCTTCCGGCACGGTGATGAGCCTGTCCTTGGTCATGAGCTCGGAGACAGCCTGGCCCGGATTGGTGGCAAAGCGCACGTCTCGGTTGGTCAGGATGCCGACAAGGCGGCCCTTGTGACCATTGGGGCCGCGCTCGACCACCGGCACGCCGGAAATGCCGTGGCGGCTCATCAGCGCAAGCGCATCGGCCAGCGTTTCGTCTGGATGAATCGTGATCGGGTTCATCACGATGCCGGATTCGTATTTCTTGACGCGGCGCACCTCTTCCGCCTGCTGGTCGGCCTCGAGATTGCGATGGATGACACCGATGCCGCCGCTCTGGGCCATGGCAATCGCCATGCGCCCCTCGGTGACCGTGTCCATGGCCGAGGCCGCAATCGGGATGCGCAGCGAAATCGTGTTGGTCAGCCTGGTCCGGACATCGACATCGCCGGGCATGACTTCGGATGGACCAGGTTCCAGCAGCACGTCGTCGAAGGTCAACCCTTCACGCACCTGGATTTCGCTCATGGTCACCATCGTCAACGGCCTCGCTTCAGCAGGCCCGGTCTGGCATCACGCGCATCCGGGGTTGACGAGGCGAACTAGCATGCCGGCCTTCCAGCGCCTAGTCTTGAATCGGGTTTTGGCTGCCTGTTCCGCGAAAGCCTGTGGCCAGCACGTAGAGCTCGGAAGAATCGGCACGGCTTGCAGCCGGCTTCACATGGCGCACCGTCGCAAAATCACGCTTCAGGTCAGCCAGCAGCGTGGCTTCCATCCCGCCCTGGAACACCTTGGCAACAAAGGCCCCGCCGGGCGCCAGCACGCCGCGCGCAAACTCGATTGCGGTCTCGACAAGGCCGATGATGCGCAGGTGGTCGGTCTTCTTGTGGCCCGTGGTGTTGGCCGCCATGTCGGACAGGACCACGTCGGCGGGGCCACCGAGGAAATCCATCATCCGGCCAGGTGCGGAATCGTCCATGAAGTCGATCTGGATCAGTTCGACGCCGGGGATGGCCTCCACTTCCAGCAGATCGATCCCGACAACCCGGCCCTTCCCAGTTAGCGAATTGGTCCGCACAGCCGCAATCTGCGACCAGCCGCCCGGCGCACAGCCCAGATCGATGACGCGCTGGCCAGGCTTCAGCAGCTTGTACTTGTCATCGATCTCCAGGAGCTTGAAGGCAGCGCGCGAGCGATAGCCCTCGCGCTTGGCACGCGCCACATAAGGATCGTTCAGCTGCCGCTCCAGCCAGGTGGCCTGCGAAAGCGTGCGCTTGCCGTTGCTTTTCACCCGCACCTTGAGCGTGCGGATACCGGCACCGGCACCTGCGGGCACACTGGCGCTTGCGCCAACCGGCTGTTTGCCCGGCGTCTTGGCAGCAGCACCGGCCTTCGCCTTGCGCTCGACCTTGGCGGCCGCCTTGTTTGCGACCTTTGCGGCTGTTTTTTTCGGCGGCCGGGCGCTGCTTGTCTTGCCCCCGGATTTGCCGTTTCCTGTGTTGCGCGTCATCGGCTTCTGCCCGGCAAGAGCACGCCGTCCTCCTGCATCATGCGGATGAGAATGCCCTCGCGCAGGCCGCGATCGGCAATGCGCACGCGCGGACTAGGGAATGCGCGGCGGATGGCTTCGAATATGGCGCAGCCGGCCAGCACAAGATCGGCCCGCTCACGGCCGATGCACGCATTTGCGACACGCGCCTCATAGTCCATGTCAATCAGCCGGGTCATGATCTTGCCGACATCGTCATCATGCATCCAGAGTCCGTCCACCTGCCGACGGTCGTAGCGCTCGAGCCCAAGATAGACACCTGCCAGTGTTGTCACCGTGCCGGATGTGCCCAGCAGATGGAAATTTTCGGCGTGCGGCGCGCCAGCCGCCTTGGCGATGAAAGGGCCCAGAGCCTCGCTCGACTCAGTGACCATCTTCTCGAACACCTCGCGGTCGACATGCACGCCGCCGAAACGCTCCGCCAACGACACCACCCCGATGGGCAACGAAGCCCATTCGCGGATATGGCCAACAGGATCAGCCGCCATCCCGCGGCCCGCCATCCAGATGATCTCGGTCGAGCCACCGCCAATGTCGAAAACGATCACGCCCTCGGCACGCGGATCGGCCAGCGACGCGCAGCCGGAAACCGCAAGGCGCGCTTCGGTGCCCTGATCGATGACTTCGAGATCAAGCCCGGCCTCGGCTGACACCATAGCGACAAATTCGGCGCCATTGCTGGCGGCCCGGCAGGCTTCCGTGGTGATGAGCCGGGACCGCGCGACATGGCGCGCCTGCATCTTGGCCTGGCAGATCTTCAATGCTGCTATGGCACGCTCCATGGCGGCCTCGCCAAGACGGCCCGTAGTGCCAAGCCCCTCCCCCAGCCGCACGATCCGCGAGAACGCGTCCACAACGCGAAATCCGTTGGCGGACGGACGCGCCACCAGCAGGCGGCAATTGTTGGTGCCCAAATCCAGCGCTGCATAAGTGCGCGCGTGTGGCTCATGGTCTGGCCAATGATGCACGGATGCACCATCCGCACTGGCGGAAAAGCCACCCGCTGCGCCATGCAGGCGCGCAGGGTCAGGCCATTTGTCGGCGGTCACAACAGGTATCCTTTGCAGCGCCAGAAAAACGCGGGTTCAGCGCGCCGCACATGAGTTCGTTTCACTTGGCAGCTTACAGCGCACTCACGGGCGATGCCAAGCGCTGTTGCGCATGTTTCCGTAAGGTCATCATCGGAGCGCTTGTGCAGTCTGGTTCAGACGGCCTGGCCGGCCACGATGCGCGCAACAGGCTTCAGCATCGAGCCGACCTGCTCGAACTGGCGCGGATAGCGCACCACCTGCTCCATCCGGCCCCAGAGCGCCTTGGGCGAAAACGGCTTCATCAGCACTTCGTTGACGCCCAGTGTCACAGCGCGCGTGATGATGCTTTTTTGCGGTGCCGAGGTCAGCAGGATGATCGAGGTGCGTGGGCTGGGCGACGTGGCAGGTGTGCGCACGAGGCGTACAAACTCCTCACCCGTCAGCATCGGCATGTCCCAATCGACGATCACGATGTCCGGATAGGCGGTCGAGAAGGATTCGATGGCCTCGGCGCCGTCGGTCGCCTCGACCACACGCTTGATACCGGCACGCGAAATCACATCGCGGATGATGCGACGCATGTGCACACTGGGATCAGCGACCAGCACCAGAAGATCAGGAAAATTCGGAAGTCCCGACATGGGCGGACAGACCACTCGCACAACTGCACACAACCAGTGAGAGTGATGGCAACGCATTGATATTTCGTTGCGCCGATCCACAAAATCCAAGTCATCGCAACACCCCGCTCCCCTGCAAACCGAAGGCTTGGTGGCCACGCCTCGGGAATCGCTTGCCGCTGCCGACGCGTCCGTACAATCTGGCGGAAAATACGGCTGGAGGAACGCGATGCCCAAACCGACCCACGTCCTTGCGATCGATCAGGGTACCACTTCGTCGCGCGCCATCATCTTCAGCCAGGCGCTTGTGCCGCTGGCCAGCGCGCAGCAGGAGTTTGCCCAGCATTTTCCCTTCTCCGGCGGCGTCGAGCACGATGCCGACGAGATCTGGGAATCGACGCTCGCTGTCTGCCGGGCTGCGATTGCCAAGGCTGGTCTTGCAGCAGGCGACATCGCCGCCATCGGCATTGCCAACCAGCGGGAAACTGCTGTCATCTGGGAGCGCGCAACCGGCAAGCCGATCCACCGCGCAATTGTCTGGCAGGACCGGCGCACGGCCGACATCTGCGATGCGTTGAAGGACTCCGGCCACGAGCCCGAAATCACGCAGAAGACCGGCCTGCTGCTCGACCCCTATTTCTCCGGCTCCAAAGTGGCCTGGATGCTCGACCATGTGCCCGGCGCCCGCGCCCGCGCCGAAAAAGGCGAACTCGCCTTCGGCACCATCGATTGTTTCCTGCTCTGGCGGCTGACAGGGGGCCGCGTGCATGCGACCGACGCCACCAATGCCTCGCGCACGATGCTCTTCAACATCCACACCGGCGAATGGGACGACGCGCTGCTGCGCTTGCTGAACGTGCCGCACGCACTGCTGCCGGAGGTGCGCAACTGTGCCGGCCTGTTCGGCACGACTGACCCAGCCCTGCTTGGCGGAGCGATTGCCATTCGCGGCATGGCGGGCGACCAGCAGGCCGCCACCATCGGTCAGGCCTGTTTCCAGCCCGGCATGCTGAAGGCGACCTATGGCACGGGCTGCTTCGCCCTGCTCAACACCGGCACAACCCCGGTCACCTCGCGCAACCGGCTGCTGACCACCCTCGCCTATCAGCTCGACGGCGAGCGCACCTACGCGCTGGAGGGCTCGATCTTTATTGCCGGCGCGGCGGTGCAATGGCTGCGCGATGGGCTGGGCATTATCGGCAAGGCATCCGAAAGCGGCGTGCTGGCCGAAAAGGCGGACCCGCAGCAGCAGGTCTATCTCGTGCCGGCCTTCACGGGGCTTGGCGCGCCCCATTGGGATGCGCAAGCGCGCGGCGCCATGTTTGGCCTGACGCGGGGCACCGGCCCGGCCGAATTCGCGCAAGCCGCGCTGGAGAGTGTCTGCTTTCAGACCCACGATCTCCTGGCTGCCATGAAGGCCGACTGGCAGGGCACGCAGAAAACGCAAGCCAGCAACGTGTTGCGCGTCGACGGTGGCATGGTCGCGTCTGACTGGACGATGCAACGGCTGGCCGACATTCTCGATGCGCCCGTTGACCGGCCCCGCGTGCTTGAGACGACGGCGCTCGGCGCTGCCTATCTCGCAGCACATGATGCCGGTCTTCAGCCGGCCCCCGCCGATTTCGCCCGCGACTGGCAGCTCGAGCATCGCTTCGTGCCAGAGCTCGCGCCTGCCTTGCGCGCGAGGAAGCTCGCAGGCTGGAAAGACGCCGTCAGCCGCACGCTGACGCGGCGCGATTGACCGGCGATCTGCTCGGTTATGTTGCCAATCAGGCCGTTGCAGCAAAGCCAAGACTTGCCAGCCCCGCAATCCAAGACTTGCCAGCGCCGCAATCGTTGTCTATGTGGCCATCACCGGCGAGAGGCGCGCTGCGCGTCACCCGTTGGGGGATCGTCTAACGGTAGGACCCCAGACTCTGACTCTGGTTGTCTAGGTTCGAATCCTAGTCCCCCAGCCAAGCGCACCCGTAGGTTGCACGAAAAGACCGCCTCCGAAATCGGGGAGATTGCGTCTTGGCTGAAATATCAAAACAATTAGAACGACTTACGCACTTTGATGATATGCGTGGAAGGCCGTCGTTTGCCCTTTGGCCGTCAAAGCCGCGTTTGGCACTACCCCACATCTTTACCCCACACTGTCACGGGGGGCGGAAATGAGCCGATTCGTGACGCAGCAAAGTGGTGTCTATCATTTTCGACGCCGTGTCCCAGCGCGAGTTGCCAATCGTATCGGATGCCGAGAGCTTTACC
>JANMMX010000071.1:0-2117 GCA_031373605.1 Allobosea sp.
TTTGCCAGATCCATTGGTGAGCCACCGCCCAGTGCAACGATGCCATCGCAGCCCTGCGCCTTGTACATGGCCACCGCAAGCTCGGTCGCTTCTTCGGTGGGATTGGAGGGGGTGTCGGCAAAGACAGGCGTTTGTGCGCCCATGGGCATGAGGGCCATGATCTGGGCGGCGATACCTGTCCTGACCACACCCTGGTCCGTCACCAGCAGCGGATTCGAGATGCCGCAGGCGGCAATGTCGTCAGGCAACCCGGCAATTGCGCCGAAGTCGAAGCGGATGGTGGTCAGATAGGAGATGATCGGCATGGAGCATGGGCTTTCAAAAAAATCGCGCGCGTCGCTGGACACTGTTTGCGGCCAATGGCGAAAGAGATCAATCGCCCTGCAGGGACACAGTGCATTTCGCCATCATACGCCTTGCGCGCCTCGGACTTGCGCGCGCCTCGAACGCCCGCATCGCCAATCGGAACAGCCCATGTCCTGAAAATGGATGCAGCGGTTGCTGGCGCGGCCGAAGCTGCGGGCCGGGGCCTCCCGGAAAAAGGCAGTCTGGCCGGAGTTGCCGGCGCGAACAGCATGGCGGGCCTTTGGCGACATGGGTCGATAAAGCGGCCGTCACCCACCTCGCAGCGAGGTGACTTGACTTTTTTATGCTGGCTCGCCATGCCCGAAATAGTGGTTTTTTTCTCGCATGGATTGCCGTGACAAAGATTTGTATTCTTGGAAATTGCCAGGCTCAGCATCTTGAAGCGATGCTGGCGTCGTCAAGTCAGGACCTTCAGGTCACGCGGCTCGAGCCTGTTTTCCTGATGAATGCCACCCACCATCAACCCGTCTACGATGCGCTCGATGCCGCCGATGTGATCTTTGCGCAGCGCATTTCTGACGAATTCAAGCTTGACTGGCTGGCGAGCGCACAAATCAGCAAGACGTTTGGCGACAAGGTCGTTGTCTGGCCCAACATCTATTTCGATGGGTATTTTCCGGGCGTGAACTACGTCTATCACGGAACATACGGCAAGCTGCTGAGTCCGCTTCTCGAATATCATTTCACGCAGGTCATGGCGGCACACAAGGCCGGGCATTCCATTGATGCTGCGATCAGCGCTTTCGCCGGAGAAGGCCTGCTGGCGGCGTCGCCTGATCCCTTTGCCCAGTCCATTGCGCAGTTGCAGGCGCGGGAGGAAGACACCGATGTGGTCATCTCTGACTTCATCGCCGAACAGGCAACGCAGCAGCGCCTGTTCTACACACCCAACCATCCGGTCAACATCCTGCTCGGCGAGATGCTCAGCCGGTTGACGCAGAAGGCCGGTCTTGAAATCGACATCGCGCGGAGTGTCGCCATCCCTTACCAGCTGGATGAGGTTTACATCGCCACCAGCCCCGCAGTTGTTCAGAAATACAACCTGAGTTTTGATACCGATGCACGCTATCGGGGCCGCGAGGTCATTTCCGTTCATGAAAGTGTCGTCTTGCTTGGTGATAGGAAGGACTATGATGTCCGCCAGCTTGTCGAGGCTTTCTACAGGCTTTACGATCAGGTCTTCTAGACCAATCGGATGGCTCTTGATCGCTGGCCAGGCGGTTGCTTGCCCATCATGCCGGGTCGCAGCGTGCTTCCCGAAAGGTCCATTGTCGGAAGCGCCACGTGATGTGGCCCGGGGTAGAGATGAGCGGGATACTGCACTGGTTCACCCCCCTGCCTCCTGCACGGAACGGGATAGCAGACTATTCCGCCCTTCTGCTCAACGAAATGGCGCGCAAGCGCGATTGCGTTGTCTATTCCGATGATGCCGGTGCAGGCCTGCCGCCGGAAATAGCGGTTTGCGATCCAGCGCAGGCGCATCGCCATCTTCAGCCGGATTCGGCAATCCTGCATCAGATCGGCAACAATGGCGGCCATGTTTTCGTGCTCAAGGCCCTGCGTGCGTTCAGCGGCGTGACGTCGTTGCATGACCTCAGCCTGCTGTATCTCTATGAGCTGGCATCGGGCTCTCTTGAAGAAATCCTTGGCCGCATGACCGGGCCCACCGGCAAGATGGGCCAAGTCTATGCGATGCATTGGAAGGAACAACGCATCAAGACGGCGGCCAATTATGTCCTGTTTGATACGAT
>JANMMX010000090.1:0-4183 GCA_031373605.1 Allobosea sp.
TATCAAGGGGGAGCCGCCTGGCGCAAACGCCTGCTTGATGATCTGGGCGATCAGGGCCCGGTGACAAAGCTGATCGAGCGACGCAGTGATGCCGAGCTTTCTGACCTGATGACCAATCTTGGAGGGCATGACCTGCCTGGACTCGTTGCGGCGTTTGAGGCAGCCCGCGAGCACGACCGCTGCGTCTGCTTCATTGCCTACACCATCAAGGGCAAGGGCCTGCCATTGCAGGGCCACAAGGACAACCATGCCGGCCTGCTGACGCCAGCCCAGCTGGACATCTATCGCCAGACCACCTGCGTGCGCCAGGGCCATGAATGGGAGAAGTTCGAGGGGCTGAATCTGCCAGCCAGCACCATCGAGCCTTTCCTTGCGAAGGTGCCGTTTTTCTCGCAAGGACGCCGCCGTTTCGAGGCGCCAACGATCCCCGTTCCAGCCGCATTGGCCGTGCCCAAACAGCCCACCATGTCGACGCAGGCCGGCTTTGGGCTTATCCTGAACGAGATTGCGCGCGAAGACACCGAACTGGCCAGCCGCATCGTGACAACAGCGCCTGATGTCACCGTCTCGACCAATCTCGGTGCATGGGTCAATCGCCGCCAGCTTTATGCGCGAGAATCCATGGCGGATGTGTTCAAGCGCGAGCGCATCCCGTCGACGTTTTCGTGGGAATTTGCGCCGTCGGGCCAGCACATCGAGTTAGGCATCGCGGAGAACAACCTCTTCATCGTGCTGGCCGCGCTTGGCCTGTCGCATTCGATTTTCGGCGAGCGGCTGCTGCCGATCGGCACGCTGTATGATCCGTTCATCGCGCGCGGCCTCGATGCGCTGAACTATGCCTGCTATCAGGACGCGCGCTTTCTGCTGGTGGCGACGCCGTCGGGTGTGACACTGGCGCCGGAAGGCGGCGCGCACCAGTCGATCTCTTCACCGCTGATCGGCATGGCGCAGGACGGACTGTGTTCGTTCGAGCCGGCCTTTGTCGATGAGCTCGCCGTGATGATGCGCTTCGCGTTCGACTACATGCAGCGGGATGGCAAAGGCGTAGAAGACAGTGGCAGGCCCGGCTGGCTTCGCGACGAGACCGGGGGCTCGGTCTACCTTCGCCTGTCGACGCGCCCCGTGGAGCAGCCCTCACGCACCATGACGCCAGAGCTGGAAGCCAACATCATCAACGGCGGCTACTGGCTGAGGCGACCCGGCCCGAACGCAACAGCCATCATTGCGTATACCGGCGTGGTGGCACCCGAAGCCATTGCAGCAGTAGGGCTGCTGGGGGAGGATCGGCGCGACATTGGCTTGCTGGCCGTCACATCCGCTGACCGCATGAATGCCGGGTGGACAGCCACACAGACGGCGCGCGAGCAGGGCAGGGCGCAGCAATCGCATGTCGAGGCGCTGCTAGCTGATGTGCCGACAGGCGCTGCCATTGTCACTGTCTGCGATGCACATCCGGCGACGCTCGGCTGGCTCGGCAGCGTGCACGGCCACCGCACGCGGGCGCTCGGCGTCGAGCATTTCGGCCAGACCGGTACGATCCACGATCTCTACCGGCACTTCGGCATTGATTCAGCTGCCATCGCACGGGCTGTCTTGGCCATGGCGCCTGGCAGGCCGCTGCGACATCTCTAGCGCAGGCTTGACGTTGAACGACTTGGCAGCAAGACAGCCTGCATGACTGACAGCCCGCAAGCCGCAGAGCCTTCCAGAGCGCCTGAATGGCGGCGCTGGCTGCTTGCGTTTGCGTTGGCCGTGTTGTTGGCCGGTATGGCGTTGGCGGCCTTCATCATCACGATGGACCCCTACGGCATGAGGGCTGTGGCGCGGAACCATCCGCGCCCTCTGATGGACATCAACCAGCGCTACATGTACCCGCAAGTGGTGCGCAGCGGTCGTTTCGACGCCGCCCTGTTCGGCACGTCGACCGTGCGACTGCTCGACCCGGCCATGCTTTCTCCGGCATTTGGCGCGTCCTTTGCCAATCTTGGCATGAATGCCGCCACGCCCTGGGAGCAGGTGCAACTCTTTGCCCTGTTCCGGCGTGAGGTCGCTTTGCCCAAGGCAATCATCTGGGGCATTGACACCACCTGGTGCGAGCCGGACGCAACAGGTGAGGCGAAGCGCCTGACGCCACGCCCGTTTCCGCCCTGGCTCTACGACGGCCTGCAGTGGCAGGACTGGCGGCATGCGGTCAATTTCACAACGCTCGAGATCGCGGTGCGGCTTGCGTCGCATCGGCTGGGGATGGCGCCGGAACGCATTCGGGCCGATGGTTTCGAGATCTTCACGCCTTCGGAGGCGGGCTACGATCTGACCCAGGCGCGATCACATCTGTTTCGGGCAAACGGGGGTCAAGCGCCTGATCAAAGTCCTCTGACTGTCCCTGAAACTGTCACGCCGGCGTTGCGCGCAACCTGGATGTTCCCGGCACTGACCTGGCTGGAGCAGGAGCTGTCGGCGCTGCCGCAATCAACAAAGCGCATGTTGCTGCTGACACCGGTGCATGCTGCTTCGCTTCCGCGCGAGGGCAGCGTCAGTTTAGCGCAATCTGAGGCGTGTCGCGCTGCGATCGAAGCTGTGTCGCGCCGCCAGAATGCGACACTGGTCGATTTCCGGTTTCGTTCGGACATCACGCTCGATGACGCCAATTACTGGGACCCGTTGCATTTCCGCCTTGGCATCGCCCGTCGCATCGAGGCTGTATTGCTGGCAGTTGCGCGCGGGCAGGGAACGATTTCCGACGCCGCTGCGCGGATCACGCCGCCACGTTAACAAACACTCAACCAAGCTCGGTCAGATTGTTCGCATGGTCATCCGCCGCCGCTACAGCAACATTCTTCTGACGCTCGGGCTTTATGCCGTGGCGGCCGCGGCTGTCAGCTATTTCGTCTTCCACGCTCATCATGGCTCGCGCGGCCTTGCGAGCAAGGGCAGCATTGCCGGTGTGACCGAGAAGGTGCACGGCGAGATCGCTCTGCTGCAGGAAGAAAAGGCCGCCTGGGAAGCGCGCGTCGCTCTGGTGCGTCTTGAGGCGATGGATCGCGATGTGCTTGACGAACTGGCACGCGCCACGCTGGGGCGCTCGCACAAGAATGATGTCATCATCATGGGGCGTTGACGGGGCATATCGTCAGTTTAGCCCTAAACCGTTTCAATCGCCCTGATTAACTCAATTCCGGTTCATTTGATTTTATCGTTGTTTTACAGATGGTTATCTCGCTGTTGCAGTGCGAGATAGCCCCCTCGCAAAGCGTTCCCGGTTCCGCTAGGACTCAGTCCAACGAGAATTGGGAGGTTCTTCCATGTCGACCGCTGCCGCCCGCAAGGGCAACACTGCTTCTGCCCAGAAATCGACGACCAAGGCTGTGGCCAAGACAACGTCCGGCAAGACAGCCGCTCGTGCCACGCCCAATGTGCCAAACTTCGACAAGGCGGAGGAGCTGCACGCCTATCGTGAAATGCTGATGATCCGCCGCTTTGAGGAGAAGGCCGGCCAGATGTATGGCATGGGCCTCATCGGCGGTTTCTGCCACCTCTACATTGGCCAGGAAGCGGTTGTCATCGGCATGCAGATGGCCTCGAAAGAGGGCGATCAGGTCATCACCGGTTACCGCGATCACGGCCATATGCTGGCCTGCGGCATGGAATCACGCGGCGTGATGGCCGAACTCACCGGACGCCAGGGCGGCTATTCGCGCGGCAAGGGCGGCTCGATGCACATGTTTTCGCGCGAGAAGAATTTCTACGGCGGCCATGGCATTGTCGGCGCGCAGGTGTCGCTGGGCGCAGGCCTCGGCTTTGCCAACTGGTACCGCAAGGACGGGCGCGTTTCGATGGCCTATTTCGGCGATGGCGCGGCCAACCAGGGCCAGGTCTACGAGAGCTTCAACATGGCCGAGCTGTGGAAGCTGCCAGTTGTCTTCATCATCGAGAACAACCGTTACGCGATGGGAACCTCCGTCAGTCGCGCCTCGGCGCAGACTGATTTTTCTCGTCGTGGCATCTCGTTCAATATTCCTGGCGAGCAGGTGGATGGCATGGACGTGCGCGCGGTGCGCGCCGCCGGGCAGCGCGCGGTCGATTTCGCCCGCACCGGCAAGGGCCCTTACATCCTTGAAATGATGACCTACCGCTATCGCGGCCACTCCATGTCCGATCCGGCCAAGTATCGTTCGAAGGACGA
>JANMMX010000091.1:0-23532 GCA_031373605.1 Allobosea sp.
CACGAAAGGCCGGGCAGCAGAGGGAAGCGTGGCGCTCATGCGGCAATCGCCCCGATGAAGGACTGCATGCGCGGGCGCATATAGGCGAGGTCTTCCTCATCCTTTAGCGCCACGCCGATTGAGCGGCGGAAGGCCTCGGGCCAGGGCGCGCCCGTGAGGTTGAGCGCTGTTGCCGCCTCGGCCCAGTCCACCGCCTCGGCCACGCCGGGTGGCTTGGTCAGCGGCTCAGCGCGTAAGAGGCCAACCGCATGCACGACAGCGCGCGCTGTCTGCTCTGCCACCGCCGACGAGCGCAGCATAATGATCTCGGCTTCGCGTGCGGGATCGGGATAGGCGATGTAGTGATAGACGCAGCGGCGCCGAAGCGCCTCGTGCAGGTCGCGTGTACGGTTCGAGGTCAGGATCACCACGGGCCGGTCAGCGGCGCGCAAGGTGCCGCGCTCTGGGATCGAGATCGAGAAATCGGACAGGAATTCCAGCAGGAAGGCTTCGAATTCATGATCCGAACGGTCGATTTCGTCGATCAGCAGCACAGTGGATTCCGGCCGCCGCAGCGAGGTGAGCATCGGCCGCTCGATCAGGAAATCATCGCGATAGATGTCGATGGACTCGCCTTCCTTGGCCTGGCGAATGGCGAGCATCTGGCGGGGATAGTTCCACTCGTAAAGTGCGGCCGAGGCATCGATGCCCTCAAAGCATTGCAGCCGGATAAGCTGTCGCCCAAGAATGCCGGCCAGCGCTTTTGCGGCTTCCGTCTTGCCGACACCTGGCGCGCCTTCGAGCAGCAATGGCTTGCCCAGCGCCAGTGAAAGATAGCCAGCTGTCGCGATGCCGTCATCGGCCAGATAGAGCGCGGATTTCAGCGCCTCGGCGAGCGCCTCCGGGCTTGAAATTCCGGCAACGGTGGAGCGCAGCGCCATCAGCCACCCCGTCGCGTTTGTGGACGCACGCCGCCATTGGCCTTTATGCCGCGCAGGACCTTTTCAGGCGTGATCGGCAGGTCATTCACGCGCACGCCGACCGCGTTGTAGACAGCATTGGCGATGGCCGGGAGAACCGGGTTGGCGCACATCTCTCCCGGGCCCTTGCCGCCATAAGGGCCATCCGGTGCAGGGCGCTCAAGCACTGTCACCGAATAGGGCGCAATGTCGCCGGGACCGGGCATCAGATATTCGTTGAAGTCGCGCGGTCCATGGTCCGGGTTGGGATAGTAAGGCTCGGGCGTCTCGTAGAGCGCGTGGCTGATGCCCATCCAGGCGCCGCCGACGAGCTGCTGCTCGACCATGCGCGGGTTCAGCGCCCGGCCAAGCTCATAGGCCGAGGTCATCCTGATGACCGTCACCTCGCCCGTCTCGTCATCCACCTCGACATCGGCCACGAGTGCGGCATGGGCAAAGGCCGTGTTCGGGTTCATCTCGCCCGTCTCGGGATCAACCGCCGAGAGCGGGTAGAGGAAGATGCCGCGACCGGCGATGGTCTTGCCCTGCTTGAACTGTGCGGCCTGCGCAGTGGCCTTCACCGTGATCGTGCGCGAGGGCGCGCCCTTCACATGGATGTTGCCTTTCCCATCGGTGACAAGATCGCTGGCGTTCACTTCCAGCTCTTCGGCGGCGGCCTCCATCAGCACGCCACGCGCCTCGCGGGCGGCGGCGATCACGGCATTGCCCATGCGGTGCGTTCCGCGCGAGGCAAAACTGCCCATGTCATGGGGGCCGGTGTCGCTGTCTGCCGTGTCGACATAGACATCCTCGACAGGCACGCCAAGCGTCTCTGCTGCGATCTGCCGTGTCACCTGCTTCATGCCCTGGCCAAGATCGATGGCAGACAGGGCCACCGTGAACTTGCCATCCGGGTTCGAGTGGATCAGCGCCTGGCTGGGGTCACCGCCCAGGTTCATGCCGATCGGATAATTGACGGATGCGAGCCCGCGCCCAGGATGCTTGGCCATGACTAGCGCCTCCTCGTGCCGAAGACAGAAGAGAAGCGCACGGCACCATGTTGGGTCTGCGCAGGTGCTGTCGGGCTGGCAGGCGCTGCCGGGTTGGCGGGCGCGGCGCTGGTGGGGGTGGCCTGCGACGCAGCAGGCGTTGTGCTGGCCATGGGCTGATAGGCCGGTGCAGGCGCAGGTGCGGTTGGCCGATAGGGCTCATATTGCGGGACAGCGGCGGGCACGGCCCGGCTGTCATTCGCCCCTTCCATGATCGGGGGCTTGGTGAAAGCGACGCGCATGGTGCCGGCCGGCAAGGTCTGGGTTGAGCGACCGCCGCGCGTCTCGGGCCGGTTGATCTGGCCGTTCTGGTCGATGGGTGTTGCCGGGATTTCGGCCCGCGCTCCCCCGCCTCCGGTCAGCGAGGACTGGCGCTTCGCTTCAGCCGAGAGTGGCCAGTTGGCCTTTTCTGCTGTCACCTGAACGCATTCGATCAGCGCCGTGTTCTTGGCGATGCGGCGATGCGCCTTCATGTCCCCATCACGATAGGCGTTGAGGATGCGAAACTCCATCGGGTCCATGCCGCAGGCTTCCGCGCCCTTGTCCATATGGACCTCGAGCGCGAAATCGACCGCCGTGATGCCAAAGCCGCGCATGGCGGTCGATGGGCATCGATTGGTGTAGGTCACATAGATGTCGGAGGTGACATTCGGGATCGTGTAGGGGCCCGGCAAATGCGCGGTGCACTTGATCGCCGCATAGCTGGACAGCCGTGTGTAGGCGCCGGCATCGAAATAGCTGCGGACATGGCGGGCGATAATCCGCCCGTCGCGCATGATGCCGTCCTTGATGTAGATGCGCTCGGCGCCGCGCGGGCTGCCATAGAGCATCTCCTCCTCGCGATCGAGCACATAGCGCACCGGGCGGCCTGTCAGCATGGCGCCAAGCGTCGACAGCGTCTCGGTCAGCGTGTCGACCTTGCCGCCAAAGCCGCCACCCACGGTGCCACCAATGAAATGCAGGCGGTTGGATTCGAGGTTCAGGATCTTGGCCACCGTACCGAGGCCGAAGAACAACCCCTGCGCGCAGGAATGCACCACATATCGGTCATTCTGCTCGGGGGCTGCAATGGAACCGTTGGTCTCGGTTGGCGCATGCTCGATCGGCGACATCTGGTAACGGTCATCGACGATGAAGTCCGCCGAGGCAAAGGCCTTCTCGGTGTCTCCAAAGCGCAGCTTCTGGTGGTCGAACTTGTCATGATACTCGAAGTAATTCCCGGGATAGGTGTCGTTCACGACGGGCGCGCCCGGCTTCAGCGCCTCCTCGACATCAAAGACGGTGGGCAGGGGCTCATAGTCGATGCGGACAAGCTTGCGAGCGGCGAGGGCCTGCTGCTCTGTGTCGGCGATGATCGCGACGATGGGCTCGCCCAGATAGCGCACCTTGTCGACAGCCAGCGTCGGCTCGTCGTCCTTGCCGAAGTTGATGAGGCTCAGCAGCGTGTTCTTGTTCACCGGCACATCCGCGCCGCGCAGGATGCGCTTGACGCCTGGTGCGCGCTCGGCCGCCGACACATCGATGTTGCGGATGCGGGCATGATGATGCGGGCTGCGCACGACCTTGAGATGCAGCAGCCCCTCAAAGGCATGGTCATCGAAGAAGGGCGAACGCCCCGTCACATGGCCCGGCGCATCCTGGCGCTGGACACCCTTGCCGATGACGTTGAGATTGTCATCGCGCTCGGCTGCGAAGATATCCTTGCGAAAATCGAGCATCGTTGCTTCCTCTCAGTTCGCTGCCCGTGCCCGGTTGCCCTGGGACACGGCAAGGATTGCTTCGATGATTGGCTCATAGCCCGTGCAGCGGCAGATGTTGCCGGCGATGCCGTCGATCACCTCCTCGCGCGTCGGCGAGGGATTCCTGGCCAGCAAGGCCCTGGCAGCGGTCAGCATGCCGGGTGTGCAGAAGCCGCATTGGGCAGCGAAATGCTCCATGAACGATTTCTGCAATGGCGAAAGCTCCGGCCCGTTGGCCATGCCCGACACGGTCTCGACATGCTTGCCTTCGCAGGTTGCAGCCAGCGTGAGGCAGGCGAGCTGCAACTCGCCATCCACCATCACCGTGCAGGTGCCGCAGGTGCCCTGCCCGCAGCCATACTTCGGGCCGAAGTCATTGAGGCCACGGCGCAGCACCGTCAGCAGATTGTCGGCGGGATCAGCGAAGGCGGCGCGATCCGAACCATTGAGGCGAAACTGGATAGGGGTTTTTGCCATCTGTCTGTCCTCACGCCTCGCCCGCAAGCAGGCGCCCGAGATGCACCGGCAACACCTCGCGGCGGTACCATTCGCTGGCGATGGCATCGGTTGCCGGGCGGACACCTTCCAGCGACGCCGCTTTCGCAGCTGCTATCGCCGACGCGTCCAGCGCCTTGGCTAACAAGGCGCGCTCGACGCCCAGCGCGCGGATGGGCGTTGGTGCCATGGCACCATAGGCCACGCGGGCATTGGCTATCCTGCCGCCGGAGAGTGGCAAATGCGCGGCGATGGTCAGCACGGATATCCCCTTGGGTTTCACCCGGCTGACTTTGCGAAAGTGAAAATCGGCTGCATTCTGCGGTCGGCTGAACTGGACTGAAGCCACGAGCCCCTGGCCGCCGCGCGCGCGGGCACTGAGGAACTCTTCAAGCGCCACTGCGCGCGGCGCGCCATAACCTGATTGCAGCATCACCTGCGCATCCAGCGCCAGGAGTGCGACTGTGAAATCGCCGTAGGGTGTTTCAGCAAAGAGGTTGCCGCCAATCGTTGCCATGTTGCGCACGGCAGGCCCGCCAATGGCGCGTGCCGGTGCGTGGAGAAAGGCAAGGTCGCGGTTGGCCAGCACAGCTGCCATGGTCACGCCTGCGCCAAGCTCTGCCCTTGCGCCATTGGCATTGATCTGGCGGTAGGCAGGATCGGTCAGGCGCAGGATCACGCCCTCGGTCATCCGGCCTTCATTCACGTCGCGCATGACAAGCGTGCCGCCCGAGAGCAGGCGCGTGTTCCGGTCAGCAGCAAGCATGCCTGCGGCTTCCGCCATGGTGGCCACGCTGCGCAGCTCAATGGGCATGATCGCCCCCCTTCTTGCCCGGCATTGCGCGGGTGACGGCGATTGAGACAGCAAACATCACAATGCCCCCTGGAGTTCTGGCAGCAGGCGCACGGCCTCGATGCCAGCTGCATAGACATCATCGCCGACGATCTGGGCCAGTTCCGCCTCCCGCCCGGCTGGCGTGGTGAAGTTGCCCTCCCAGCGCCAGAAGCTGCGGTTGCCATCGGTCACCGGCAGCAGCCGGACATGAGAGACATAGTTGAAAAGCGGGATGGGCGTATCGAGCAGGCAATAGCTGTAGGTCATCTCGAGGTCAGACAGTGACAGAAGCTGCTCACGCAATTCGCTGCCATCCCTGAGCGTGAACTTGCGGATGCACCCCACCTTGTCAGACGGATGGCCACGCTCGATCGTGCTCTGGTCGACAATCGGGTGGTACTGGTCATGACCGTTGAAATCGCGCAGCACGGCCCAGAGCCGATCAACCGGAACATCAAGGATGGCGCTGCGCACGACCTTCGGCATGTCAGGCTCCGAAGGCGCGCTTGAGTGCGTCGAAGCCGCCCTGAAACACGTTGCCGCCAATGCCGGAGACGAGATCCTGCTCCTGCTCGGGCGCGCAATCGAACTCCGCTGACCACTCGATGAACGTGCGATCCTGATCGGTGATCGGGTTCAACCTCAGCGTCGCCACATAGTTTGTCAGCGGCATGGGACTGTCGAGAATCGCATAGGTGCAGAACATGTCGTAGTCGGAGAGGCCAAGCAGCTGCTCGCGCAGCCGGTCGCCTGTCCTGAGCGAGAAATTCCGGATGCAGCCCACCTTGTCGGCGGGCTCGCCATTTTCGATCCGGCTTTCGGCAATGCGGGGATGCCAGTTCGGCAGGCCGTTGAAGTCGCGCACCCGGGCCCAGACCTTGGCGGCCGGGGCGTTGATGACGCTGGAGACATAGACGCGTGCCATGACCTATCGCCTCACTTCTTCTCGCCGCCGTCTTTGGGGCCATCTTTGGGCTTGGGTGGCTGGGCATCCTTGGCGACGCGCTGCAAATCGGACGCCTCGCGCATGAGCCCGCCCATCTTGGCGAGGTTGCCGCCCTCGATGCCGATTTCCTTCAGCACCTGATCGATCATCGGCGCCTGCACGCGATAGCGCAGCGCGCTCTCGATCACCTCGTCTGTGGGCGAGCGCGCGGCACCGCCCGCTCCACCGCCCGAACCACCGCCGCCATGCAGGCCGTCGACATGCAGGATGCGGATGCCCTCGATCTTCTCCAGCGGCTTGACGCTTTCGCGCACGATGCCCTCGATCTTGTCGAGCAGGCGACGGCGGAACATGCCATAGCGCGCGCCATCGGTGAGCACGTTCTCGGCCTCGTAGAGCAACTTCTGCGCCTCGGCCTCCACAGCCTTGCGGATCTTTTCGGCGCCAGCCGCGATGCGTGTCTCTTCGGCAGCCATTTCGGCCAATGTGACTTCCACCGTCTTGCGACGCTTGGCCGCCTCGCTTTCCTTCACCGTCTGCACAGCTTCGGACGCCTCGACGGCCTTGGCGCGGGCCAGCTCTGCCTTCACCGCAGCCGCACTTTCCTCAAGCGATTTGGCATAGATCGTGATCGCTTTTTCCATGGCGGCGTTCTCGACATCGCGCTCGCGCTCGATCTCGAGCTTGCGCAGATCGCGCTGGCGGCCGACGCGGGCCTCGTCCAGGCCGCGATCAGACGAGATGCGGGCGCGCTCGACCTCTTCGTTGGAGGCAATCTGCGCTTCCTGCAGGGCTTGATTGCGGGCGACTTCCAGCTGCTCGATGGCACGCTTGCGCTCGAGTCTTGCTGCTTCCATCACCTGCTCGCGGGCCACGTCAGCCTTCTCGACATCCTGCTTCACCAGGATTTCGGTCTGTCGCAGGAGCTTGTCCGCGTCAGCACGCTCGATCTTCTTGCCGGCAATGACAATGGCGCGGTCTTCTTCCGCCAGTTCCACTGCCTTCTTCTGCTCGATCTGCAGCACTTCGCGGGTCCTGGCAGAAGTGATGCGCTCCTGCTCTATCTTGAGCTCGGCCGTGATGCGCTGGCGCTCGACAATGTCACGCCGCTTGATCTCGGCTCCTTCGAGTTCCTCGGCGCTCTTGATGTCGAGCTGCCTGGTCGCAAGGTCCGATGCAATGCGCTCGGCAGCGGTGGCCTTCACCTGCGCGATGCGGGCGGTTTCAGTGGCCTCGAACGCGGCAATCTCGGCCTGTTCGACGGTGCGGTTGCGGGCAATCTCCAGCTGGCGGCGCCCTTGTTCGGAAGCGATGCGCTCGGCAGTGAGCGCGTTGTCTTGCGAGATGCGGGCACGCTCGACGGATTCGCGTGCTGCGATCTCGGCCTCGTCAAGTTCCCTGTTGCGCGTGATCTCGAGCCCCTTGATCTCGCGCTCGCGGGCGATGCGCTCGCCGCTGATCTGCGCTTCTTGCGTGATCCGCGCCCGCTCGGTGGATTCACGCGCCGCAATCTCGGCGCCCTCCAGCGCGCTTGTCCGCTCGATCTCTTTCTGCCGGGTCTCGCGATCTGCTGAAATGCGCGTTGCCTGGATCGACTGCTCGTTCAGGATCTTGGCTTTCTCGATCTGCTCATGCGCAGCAATCTCGGCAGATTCGACGGCGGAGGTGCGTTCGATCTCCTGCTGGCGGATGTCGCGCTCGGACGCGATCCTGGCCTCACTGATCGCGCGGTCATTGGCGATCCTGGATTTCTCAATCTCCTCGCGGGAGGTGATCTGGGCCTGCTCGGCCTCGGTGTCGCGCGCCGCACGTTCGCGCGCCACGTCAGCCCGCTGTGTGGCGCGCTTGATCTCGATATCACGCTGCTGCTCCAGCCGCGCCGACTCGCTCTCGCGCTCGATGTCGAGCGCCTGGCGCTCGGCTTCGAGGTTGCGCGTCCGGATCCGGATCATCGCATCCTGCTCGATGTCATTGCGGACTTTCCGCTTCTCCTCGATCTCTTCGATGATGCGCGTCAGGCCTTCCGCGTCGAAGCGGTTGGAGGGGTTGAAATACTGCAGGTCGGTCTGGTCAAGATCGGTGATGGCGACGGATTCAAGGACGAGCCCGTTCTGGTCCAGCGCCTCGGCGGCGGCGTCCTTCACACGCTGCACATAGCCGCCGCGGTGCTCATACATCTCCTCGATGGTCATCTCGGAGGCGACAGAGCGCAGGGCCGAGATGAACTTGCCCGAAAGGAGCGCGTTCAGCTGATCCTGCTGCAAGGTGCGCCTGCCAAGCGTTGCGGCGGCGATGGCGACCGATGGCTTGTCGGGGCGCACGCGCACATAGAACTCGGCATCGATGTCGACGCGCATCCGGTCGCGCGTGATGAGCGCATTTTCCTTCTCGCGCGTCACGGCCATGCGCAGAACGTTCATGCTGACGGGCGTCACATCATGGATGATCGGCAGCACAAAGGCGCCACCATTGATGACCACCTTTTCGCCCATCAGGCCGGTACGCACGAAGGAGACCTCCTTCGATGAGCGCCTGTAGAGCCAGTTCACCAGATAGACGATGATCGCAATCACGATCACCACCACGATGAGCCAAAGGATCAGGTTCCCGATCAGCTGTCCCGTCATGTCACGATCCTCCCAAGACCTGAGCGCCGATCAGCGTTCGGTTTTCAATTTAGGTGCACTCTTCCCGGATGATTTGTCCGAGCGGCTTATTTTCTTGAACGCACGCGTCTGGTCACGAATGGCCACTTCAACCGGCAGCCGCTCCATCGAGGAGGCGCCATAGAATCCGTGGCAGTGTTTCGTGTTCTTCATGATGAAGTCGGCATCGGCCGGCTCGGCCACAGGCCCGCCATGCACGAGGATGATCGCATCCTTCTTGACCTTGAGTGCGGCAGCCGCCCAGCTGTCCACGATGGCGGGACAGTCTGCCAGCTTCAGCGCAGTGCCCGCGCCAATGGCGCCGCCGGTCGTCAATCCGAGATGGCAGACGATGATGTCCGCGCCTGCCTTGGCCATGGCCTTGGCGTCCGCTTCCGAGAAGACATAGGGCGTGGTCAGCATGCCCTTCTTGTTGGCGAGCGCAATCATCTCGACCTCCAGGGCATAGCCCATGCCGGTCTCTTCGAGATTGGCGCGGAAGGTTCCGTCAATCAGCCCGACGGTCGGGAAGTTCTGCACGCCGGCAAAGCCCGCGCGGCTGACCTCATCCAGAAACGTGTCCATCTGGCGAAACGGGTCCGTGCCACAGACGCCGGCAATGACAGGCGTGTTCTTGACGACCGGCAGCACCTCGCTCGCCATCTCCATCACGATGGCATTGGCATCGCCATAGGGCATGAGGCCCGACAACGAACCACGCCCCGCCATGCGGAAGCGGCCGGAATTGTAGATGACGATGAGGTCAATCCCGCCGGCCTCCTCGCACTTGGCCGAAAGGCCCGTGCCGGCACCTCCGCCGATGATCGGGACGCCCTTGGCGATCATCGCGTGGTAGGACTTGAGAAGCGCGGATTTCTTGAAACTGGCCATCGGTTATCGCCTTGCTGTTGTGCCGCGCATGCGGCCCTGGTGGAGCGCGCGGAAGTGCTCGACGAGGGCTGTTGCAAAGGCGGGGTCGTTGATGTGGTGGGGAAGTGTAATGAGTTGCCGGTTGGTCGTGATGCGCACGGTCTCGGCCAGCGCCCTGAACAGGGCCGCATCGGCATCAGGGTCCCAGAACGGTTTGCCAGGAGCATCCAGCGCCGACACGCCGCCTTGGGGAATGAGAAACCGCACCGGGCCTTCCATCAGGTTCAGCTTCTCGCCGATCCAGCGGCCCATGCGGGCATTCTCTTCTGCGGTCGTGCGCATCAGCGTGATCTGTGGATTGTGCACGTAGAGATTGCGGCTGGCATAATGCGCGGGCACCGTGTCTTTTGCCGCGAAGTTCACCATGTCCAGCGCCCCCACGGACCCCACATAGGGCAGCTTCGTGCGGATGATGGCGCCGAAGCGGTCATCGGTTGCGGGCAAGATACCGCCCATCATCATGTCGCAGACCTCGGTGGTCGAGACATCGATGACGCCTTGCAGAAGGCCAGAATCAATCAGCTTCTCCATCGAGCGCCCGCCGACCCCGGTGGCATGGAAAACCACCGGTTCCCACTGTGCCTCGATCAGTTTCGTCACCTGCTGGACGCAAGGCGTGGTCACGCCAAACATCGTCAGGCCAACCAGCGGCTGTTCCTTGCTGGCGGCAGCGACAGGCGCGGAGGCGGCATGGCTTGTTGCGTAGCCCCTGGCCATCGCCGACATGGCGTTCGCAGCATTGCCGAGCACCACGCGCGAGATGCGGTTCAGGCCCTGCACATCAGTGACTGACGGCATCATGGTGATGTCGGTGGAGCCGACATATTGTGCGACATTGCCTGAAGCCATGGTCGACACCATGATCTTGGGCAACCCGACTGGCAGCGTCTGCATCGCGGGCGTCACCATTGCCGTGCCGCCTGAGCCGCCTGCCGAGATGATGCCGACAATGCCCTGCTGCCGCTCCACCCAGGCGCGGAAGGCATCGGCCATGGCGCCAACTGCCGCGCCGCGATCGCCTGAGGCCAGCGCAGCCGTGCCGCGTGGCGAGGCCATGGCGACCTCCTGCGGGGAGACATCTGCACCCTGGTTGCGCCCCTGCGTCGACAGATCGACAAGCCGCGTGCGCAGGCCCGCTGTCTTGATGATGTCGCGGATGTAGCGCAGCTCGTCGCCCTTGGTGTCGAGCGTTCCCGCAATGATGATATGCGGCTCCACCGGCGCACGGGCCGCCAGGGCCGATGTGTCGCCAATCCGCCGCCCATCGAGCGTTGCCAGCGTCGGGCGTGATATGGTGCGTGCTGCTGCCGCGATCTGCAGGGCTGGCACGTCCTGCGACCAGCGGGTCGGGATCACAGGGTTGGCGTTGTAGACCCGCAACGGGCCCTGGCTGGGCGGTTGCGCTGCGCCCGTTGCAGCCTGTGCACCGGTCTGCCCGGTTTCAGTCTCGTCGCCACCATGGCGCCCCACGCCCAGCAATCTTTGCTGCAATTCGCGGTCGGCTGCCAGGGTTGCCGAGGCAATGATCCGGTTGATCCGGCCATTGACCATGATGGCCACCGGATCAGACATCTGGGTGGCCACGCCGATGTTCTGCTCGATGACCAGAATGGAGACATCGCCCGTCGCTGCGAGGTTGACCAGTGTTTCCTCGACATGGGCGACGATGACGGGCGCAAGCCCCTCCGTCGGCTCGTCCATCACGAGCAGCTTTGGGTTCATCAGCAGGGCGCGGCTGATCGCCAGCATCTGCTGTTCGCCGCCTGACAGCTGCGCGCCGCCATTGTTGCGGCGTTCGGCCAGGCGCGGGAAGACCTCGTAGATGCGCTCGGGCGTCCAGGCACCCTTGCCCCTGGACATCAGCCGCAGGTGCTCATGCACCGTGAGCGAGCGCCACAGGCGCCGCCCCTGCGGCACATAGCCAATGCCCATGCGGGCGATATCGGCAGGGGCGCGCCCTGCAATATCCTCACCCATGAAACGGATAGAGCCCGACGCGATGGGAACCATGCCCATGATCGCCTTGCACATGGTTGTCTTGCCCATGCCGTTGCGGCCAACGACGGAGAGCACGCCAGAATGCAGCGTGAGGTCGACGCCCTGCACGGCGTGGCTGCGACCATAGAAGACGTTGACGCCAGACAGCTGCAGGACGGGTGTGCCGATGCGCTGAGGTGTCGGGAAGGCTTCAGTCATGGCCGCCTCCCAGATACAGCTCCTGCACCTCGGGATCATTCTCGATCTCGTCAGGGCGTCCCTGCTTGAAGACACGGCCATTGTGCATCATCGTTACGCTCTCGACGACGCGCAGCGCCACATCCATGTCGTGCTCGATGATGATATAGCCGATATGCGATGGCAGCGAGGTCAGGATGCCGACCAGATCGCGACGCTCCGTCGGGGACAATCCGGCAGCAGGCTCATCAAACAGGATGAAGCGTGGAGCGCCCGAAAGCGCCAGCGCGATTTCAAGCTGCCGCTGCTGGCCATAGGCCAGTTCACCGACGAGGCGATCCTTGACGGCTGTCAGCCGCACAGCCTCGACCAGCATCTCAGCGGCATGGACCAAGGCATCATCGCGGCGCGGGCGCAGCAGCGAAAAGCGGTTTCGCGAGACACCGCGGCAGGCGAGATAGACATTGTCGATGACGCTGAGGCCAGCAAAAAGCGACGAGATCTGGTAGGTGCGCCGCAGGCCCCTGCGGATGCGCTCATAGGGCGGGAAGGCCGTCACATCCTCGCCGAAGAAGCGAATGAAGCCCGACGTTGCCGGGAAGTCGCCCGTGATGCAGTTGAAGAGCGTTGTCTTGCCCGCACCGTTGGAGCCGAGTACGGCGCGGCGCTCGCCCGGTTTCACCGAGATGGTGATGTCCGAGATGGCGGCGAGCGCGCCGAACATCTTTGTGACGCCGCGCAACTCCAGCGCATTGCCATCATTTGCGCCAGCCAGACCTTCAAGGGGCGCGTTCATTTCGGCGCCCCCGTCAGCGGATCGGTTGCCTGCGCCCTGCCCGCGCGCCAGCGGTCCCAGAGGCCGAGCACGCCATCGGGCGAGAACAGCACGACGGCCAGAAATCCCAGCCCGATGACAAGCTTGAAACGCTCGGTCGAGAAGCCGAAGCTGCTCAGAATGTCGGGCGAGAAGACCTGAAGAATGACGTAGATAAAGGCACCGATGAACGGGCCGATCGGGCGGCGCAATCCACCGACGACAGCCACCACAAGGACATCGATGGCTGACGGAATGCCAACCGTGCCCGGCGCGATCTGTGCATTCTGCCAGACCAGCAGGATGCCGCCGACGGACGCAAACACGCTGGTCAGCGCATAGGCCGCGATGCGGTGCGCGGTGACATTGTAGCCAAGCGCTGCCATGCGTCTGGGGTTGTCACGCACACCCTGGAGCGCGAGGCCGAAGGGCGAGCGTGAGATGTAGACGGCAGCACAGTAGCACAGGGCGGCGCAGCCAAGGGACAGGTAGTAGAACGGCACCGCCTCACGCCAGTTCACGCCAAAAAACTTCGGCGGCAGCACCAGATTGAAACCGGAATAGCCATTGAAAACCGAATAATTCTGCCGTGCGAAGTAGAAGAAGGCTGCCGCAATCGCGAGTGTGATCATGATCGTGTAGATGCCCTCGGTGCGCACGGCGAGCGCGCCGCAAACCGTGGCGAAGAGGGCTGCAATCAGGAAAGCGGCCGGCAGAACCACCCACCAGCTCAGCCCGAGACTGATGCTTGTGACGCCAGAAGGCCCAAGGATCGCAACCATGTATCCAGCAACCCCGGCCACTGTCATCTGCAGAAGGCTGACCATGCCGCCATAACCGGCGAGGAACATGAGGCTGACGCCGATCATGCCGAGAATGAAGGTCCAGCCCATGATCTGGAAAAGCCAGAAGTTGTTGGCAACGAGCGGCAACGCCAGCAGCACGACGATCGCGGCCCACCAGACGCCTGGAACGCGCGCAAGCCAGTTCTGGCGTGGCGCAGATGCCGTGATCGCGGCTTGACCCTGTGTTTGATTCACGAGCGCCATTCTAGCGCCTCGATCCGAGCAGGCCTTGCGGCCGGAAAGCAAGCACGGCTGCCATGATCAGGAAGGTGAAAACCACCGAATAAGTCGGCGCATAGACAAGCCCCATCTGCTCGGTCACACCGATGACGAGCGCCCCCAGCGCAGCGCCGACAATCGACCCCATGCCGCCGACGATGACGACAACGAGACTCGCGAGCAGGAAACGCGTGTCCTCCCCAGGCGAGAGCGATTGGAATGTTCCCGCAATGATGCCGGCGACGCCCGCAAGTCCTGCACCGAAAACGAAGACTGCGAGGAAAACCAGCTGGATGCGCACGCCCGAAGCTGCAAGCATCTCGCGGTCGTCGACACCGGCACGGATCAGCATGCCGAGTGCTGTGCGGTTCAGCACGAGCCACATGGCAACACCAATGACGATGGCGGCGGCCAGGATCCAGATGCGCACCGATGGATAGCGGATCCAGACGATGTCGCCGCTCGTCGGATTGATCGAGCTGATGAATGGCAGCTCCATGGGGCCGCGCAGGAATTCGGGCGCAAGCGTCGTGTAAGACTGGCCGCCCCACCACCACAGCATCACATCGGCGATGACGATGGACAGGCCGATGCTGACCAGTGTCTGCCGCAACTCCTCGCCCTCCATCTTGCCGAAGATGAAGCGCTGCATGACGAGGCCGACGAGGCCGACAACGACAAAGACAACCGGGAACGCCAGAAACCAGGACCCGGTCGCCGTCGCGACTTCGTAGCCGAGGTATCCGCCCAGCAGGAACAAGGAGCCGTGTGCCATGTTGACGATGCGCATCAGGCCAAAAATCAACGTGAAGCCGGAAGCCACCAGAAAATAGAGCGCGCCGAGCGTGATGCCGCCCAGCAGTGCATTCAGGAAAATGCGCTTGCGGCCGATGGCGGCCTCGAGCTCTGCCGGCCATGGGGCGAGGACAGCCCACAGCAGAGTCGCTGCAAGCACTGCAAGGACGAGAAACCAGAACGGGTGGCGTCTCAGAAACTGTTCCATCACATCAATGCCAGACCAAGCACACGCACGTCCGATCTCCTTCCCGGAAACCCTAGGGCCGATCTTGCCCCGGCACTTCTCCGAGGGTCTGTTCTTTCAGTGCGCTGTTTGCGTCATGACGCTGCGGCGGTAGGCGCTGGGGGGCACCACGCCATTGGCAATGAAGAAGCGGGAGAAACTGGCAGGCGTCGAGAAGCCAAGATCGAAGCCGATATCTGCAACGGTTTCAACGCCAACTGCCAGCCGTTCAATGGCCTGCTCCATGCGCAGGGCATTCATGTAAATCGTCGGAGGCAGACCAATCTGCTCACGGAAGAGCTTGAAAAAATGCGGCCGTGACAATCCGGAGGCACGCGAGACCTTCGCCAGCGCGATGGGCTCGCCGAGGGTCTGTCCCATGAGTCTGAGGGCTTTCTGAATGCGGAAATCCCGCGCTGGTCGCCCCCTGCCAATCAGTGGCTGCGTCCAGTCATTCCAGAGCCAGGTCTGATCGAAAGCTGCCTGTGTCAGCGCGCTCAGGCGATCTTCAAAGCCATTGCTCTCGCCACCATAAGCCGCGAGAATCTGGCCGGTATCTGCCACCAGACGGGCCACGCGGTCTGTCAGTTCAACCCCGGCGCGCCCGAAACTCATGATGTCCGAGGCCTTGCGGCCGACCTGCACGAACCACTCCGGCCGGATGTAGAGCACCAATGACAGCACATGGTCACGATGGCTCAGGGGGCGGTAGAAATGTTGCTGCCAGGGGTTCACCGCGACAGCCTGGCCCGGCGAAAGCGGATAGGCGCGGCCATCGACGCAGACCTCCGCGGCAGGGCCCTGCACATGGAAAATAAGATGACCTTCCCGGTGCGCGTGCGGGGCCATGACCTTGTCGAGGGCATACAGACAGGCACGCCCGAAGCCGCCGTGCGCGACAGCGTGTGCAACACTCATGAACGCCCTCCCAAGGGACTTTTGCCTGTTTTCGTGCCCTTGACCGGCGCTGCCTCTCTTGACTGGAGACAGCGGAATTCCGAGGCCACAAGGCGTTCGCAAAACGCCCTTGGAAAAAGCTAGGTTGGGGAGGGGCTGGCGTCAATAGCCGGGGCATGCGTCAAGCAGGCAGCGCAGCCAGCAGGGACAATGTGTCCCGGCGGCAAAACGGCTTGCGCAGCCAGAATGTGCACCCATCCAGCCAGGCAGGGCGGAAACAGGGCACTGGTCAAAAGTCACGTGCGCGTCAGCCAACAACTGACGCGCACATGACCTGTTTCGACAAGATCAGCCGCCGGCGCGCAGCTTGGCGCAATCAACGACCGTGCGGGATGGCAGTCCGAGTGCACGGAACTGCTCGGCCGTCATGCCAAGCGTCTGGGTGACGTTGTCAGTCTTGGCCACCATCTTGTTGGTCATGTTCCCGTCAGGCCCATCGACGACCTCGTTGATGAAAACGGTGCCGGTCGCCTGGCGGTTCTCATTCAGCGTGATCTTGCCGATCGGCGTGTCGAGCGCGATCTTGTTCAGTGCCTCTTTCAGCTTGGCCTGACCATTGCTCAGATCGCCACCGGCGGCCTCGATCCCCTTGATCGCAGCCTGCGCGGCCACATAGTAGCCAAGCCCGAAGAGCGACGGTGTCGGGAAGCGCTGGTTTGCCGGGAAGGCTTCCTGATACTGCTTCACATAGGCCTGCCAGGCCGGATCGGGGTTGTCCACGGCAAACGGGCCCGAGGTCGGCGTGCCCTTCAGGATGTCCTTGGCCTTGCCGCGTGCTGTCAGCACGGTCTGGTCGGCCATGATTGTGCCGCCGATGAGCTTGGTCTTCTCGCCGGCCTGCTGGTACTGGTTCAGGAAGTTGATCGCGTCCGTACCGCCGAGGCCCAGATAAATCGCGTCAACATTGTCGGGCAGCTGGGCGATGATCGCGCCGAAGTCGGCCTGACCAAGCGGCTGCCAGAAGCGCTGGACGATGTCGCCACCCGATTTGCAGTAGTCAGCCGCAAAGCCCATGAAGTTGGTGTAGCCGAAGGAATAGTCGGCAGCGATCGTTGCCACGCGCTTCCAGCCCTTGGTCTTCACGGCATAGGCACCAAGGCCAAAGCCCCACTGCGAGCCGTCAAGATTGAAGCGGTAGAAATTGGCGGCAGGATCAACCCAGGTGGTCTCAAGTGCACCGGAGATGCCGTTGATGACGACATTGCCCGGGATCGTCTTGGCGAAATCGCGCATCGCGATGCCTTCGGAGCCGGAAAGCGGCCCGATGATGATGTCCACCTTGTCCTGCTCGATGAGCTTGCGTGCCATGCGGATGGTGGTGTCGGGCTTCGTGTCAGTGGGGGCGACGACCGTCTCGACCTTCTTCCCGGCGATCATGCCATTGACCTGCTTGAGCGCCAGCTCGACGTTGCGAACGCCATCGGCGCCACCAGCCGCAAACGCGCCTTCAAGCGCCACGAGAATGCCGATCTTGATCGTCCCGCTCTGGGCGAGTGCTGCTCCCGGCAGCATCAACGCTGCTGCCGAAACCATGCCGAGTAGTGCCTTGCGCATGTAACTTCCTCCCAAAGAAAAGACCGCCCGTCGACGAAACCCTTGAGGGCTCAGCCCGGCCTGCCGGAAGCGCAGCTTGAGCTCGCGCCATGATGGAAAAGTTGCGCCCGGGCTGCCCAGCCGCCCATATCCAAGCGTCTGATTTTTGGCGCGTGAACGGCAGGTTTTCCATTAGGGATGCTGATCTGATATAGGTGCAGAGACGCGCATATCACTGCCGTGTGATGCGAAACGGCCGTCGGATCTCCAGCTTGGGTCGTGTTCGCCTGCAAGGTGTCGCGACATCGCATGCCGTGGTCGGTAGAGCGGGCATATCGAGAACAGTCACGCTGTTGCTATCGCCGCCCTGGCCGCGCGCGCGATCACGAGCTCCTCGTTGGTCGGCATCACCATCACCGTCGTGCGTGCGAAATCAGACGAGATCACGCTGCCATTCTTGGCATTGCGCGCATGATCGATCTCGATGCCCATCCAGCCCAATCGCTCGCAGATGCGGGCGCGGATCAGGCGCGAGTTTTCACCGATGCCGCCACAGAAGACGAGCGCATCGATGCCGCCCAAAGCAGCCGCCATGGCACCGACCTCCCGTTGGCAGCGGAAAGTGAAATAGTCGATGGCTTGTGCAGCCTCGGCCGTGACTGCTGCTTCCAGCGTGCGCATGTCGTTTGACAATCCGGAGAGCCCCAGAAGTCCGGAGCGCTTGTAGAGCAGGTCCGAAATCTCGGCCGCGGTCATGCGCTTCTGGTCCATCAGATAGAGCACAACGCCGGGATCCACCTGGCCGCAGCGTGTCCCCATCGGCAGGCCGTCAAGCGCGGAGAAGCCCATGGTCGAGGCAAGGGAGCGGCCATTCTGGACCGCACACATCGAGGCACCGTTGCCGAGATGGGCAATGATGACCCGGCCTTCCGCAAGATGCGGCGCCACACGTGCAAGCTCACCCGTGATGTATTCATAGCTCAGTCCATGGAAACCATAGCGGCGCACGCCCTCATCATAAAGGACGCGCGGCAGCGCAAAGGTGTCATTGACCCAGGGCTGACTGCGGTGAAACGCCGTGTCGAAACAGGCAACTTGCGGCACGCCGGGAAATTCCGCCATGGCCGCGCGGATGCCGGCAAGATTGTGCGGCTGGTGCAGTGGCGCGAAAGGCGCGAGCGCCTCAAGAGTGGCGAGCAGCGCGTCATCCACAGCAACAGGGGTCGCGCGCTCAGCGCCGCCATGCACCACGCGGTGGCCAACAGCGAGAAGCTCCAGATCGGGCCAATGCTGGCGGAAGCCTGCGATCACGGCCGTGATGGCGCCGGCGTGGCTGGTGATGTCACCGCCACTCGGGATCACAGCCCCGCTGCCGTCCTTCAGCCTCAGGGTGCCTTCGTGGCCAATGCGGTCTGCAAGACCCGTGGCGAGCGGAACGTGGCCCACTTCAGCAAACAGCGAGACCTTGAGCGATGATGAGCCCGCATTCAGCGTGAGCACTACGCGGGTCATTTGGCCGCGCCTGCAAAATGATGGATCGCGGCGACAGCGCAGGAGGCCAGCCGCGACATCGCGCTGTCCGAGCGGCTGTTCAGGATCACCGGAACCCTGGCGCCGAGCACGAGGCCAGCGCCTTCCGCATGGCTGATGAAGGCCAGCTGCTTGGCGAGCATGTTGCCTGCGTCCAGTCCAGGCACAACCAGAATATTTGCCCGGCCTGCAACGCCGCCCTTAAGGCCCTTGGTGCGTGCGGCACCCATGTCGACAGCATTGTCCATCGCCAGCGGCCCTTCGACCTGGCCGCCCGTGATCTGCCCGCGATCTGCCATCTTGGACAACAGGGCCGCATCGATGGATGACTGGATGGCGGGATTGACCGTTTCCACCGCTGAAAGCACACCGACCCTTGGATCAATGCCCAGCGATCGCGCCAGATCGATCGCGTTCTGGCAAATGTCCACCTTGGTGGCGAGATCCGGAGCGATGTTGATCGCGGCATCGGTTACGAAGAGTGGTTCGGGCTGGCCCGGCACATCCATGACGAAGACATGGGTGAAACGGCGCCCGGCACGAAGCCCGAGTGCCTTGTCCAGCATCGGCTTCAGCAGGTCGTCCGTGTGCAGATGCCCTTTCATTACAGCCTGCGCGCGGCCTTCCAGAACCAGCGCGCAGGCTTTTGTTGCGGCCGCAACATCGCCAGCAACATCGACGATCTCGATGCCGGTCAGATCGGCATCCATCGCCTTTGCCACGACACGAATGGCAGCCTCATCACCAACGAGAATCGGCAGGATGATGCTTTCTTTCGCAGCCAGCAGCGCGCCGCCGAGGGACTTCTCGTCATCTGGGCAAACAACCGCTGTCGGCAAGGCCGGCAGAGGGCGGGCACGGTCCAGAATGGCCTCGAAATGCCGATGCCGCCTGACCACAAGGCCCGGTATGTCAACGCAGACCTGATCGAATTTCTCGACAGGGGCCTGCACCACGGCTTCACCGGAAACAATCAATTCGCCATCCGACGCGCGCCTGACTGTCGTCGCCAGCCGGACCGTCCCGTCATCGCGTTTTTCGACGACGCTGACTGTCGCGATGACCTCCTCGCCTGCATGGGCGCGGGCATGAAAATCGAGGACCTGGCTGCGATAGAGCGTGCCGGGTCCAGGCAGTTGCGTGCCAAGGACAGCCGAGATCAGCGAGCCGACAAACATGGCCGGCGCCACGCGTTCCTTATGGCCGTCGCCATCCAGATCGCTGTCATTCAGGTGCATCGGGTTGTGATTGCCCGAAGCCGCAGCAAACACGTAAAGATCATCGGCGGTGATCAGCCGACGGATCTCCGCGGTTTCGCCCGGCTGGATGTCCGACAGGGTGCGGTTGACAAGGCGCATCTCAAACCCTCGCACCAGGACGGCGCCTTGGCGCAGGCTTCGTTGCGATGCCGCTCAGGTTTTCCGGCAGACTGGCTGCACCTTCCGGCATGATGGCCAGCGGGTTTTCCAGCACATCGTCTGTGAGAGGTGGCGACCCGAGAACCTGCCGGAAGCGCTGCAACATCGACAGGATATGCGGCGTCATGTCACCGATAGGGCCGAGAATGAACTGGACGACCTGAAGCGCCAGCTCGCGTTCTGCCCCGCTGAGCTTCAGCAGGGGAAGTGTTTCAACCGCCCGCTCCGGTTCGAAAGTCGCGACCAATGTCTGCTGATGAATGACGATGGCGCGGCGGTCCGAACCCAGCGACAGGAAGGGCTCGTTCCGGGTGAGGACCTGAGCCGTCCGCTCCAGCGTGTCGCGGCTGATCTGGCCGCGATTGTCTGCGAGCAGCACAATCATGCGCACAACCGCCTCGACAAAGCCGCCATGTCCCATGGAATGCAGCGCCTGAGCCACTTCCGGCAGCCCGCGCAGCTCAACCTCGCTCTTGAGCGTGCGCCGTGCCTCATGTGTCTGGCCAAAGGCCCGCGCCCAGGGCGTGCTCCACATGCTGTAGAAGGCCAGCTCGAAGCTCATGTCGCGCATGTCGCGCCAAAGGTCGATGGACTGCTCCATCATTTTCACCCAGAGCGCCTCGGCGGCCAGGAACGGATTGTCCGATGCCGCTGGTGTGCGTTCTGCCCGGGCTTTCTCAGCCAGCTCCTCGATCTGCTTCATCATCGGGTTGCTCGACGACACCAGCGCGCGCGACAGCCGCTGCGGGTGAAGTGCGCGCGACATCTCTGCGGATGTGCCTGTCACGACTGACTTGATCGCGGGGCGCACCAGCGTGTCATACATCTGGGCCTGAACCTCGGCTGCACGCGCCACCGCCGCGAAGGGCCGCTCGTCATAGAAGCCGTCATCCAGGTGGCGGAGATCGTCGAAGGTGCGTTCGAGGAACCGCACCGTGAAGCTCTTCTTGCCGTCCTTCTCAGTCACATCATCGATGTCCATCTCGTAGAGCCCGGGGGACATCGCCTCGATGGTCTTGAGCGTGGAAGCGACTTCCGAATGCTCGCGCCTGGCGATCTGGGACGACACGAAGATGCCCAGATGCCCGACCTGCTCATGCACCATGTAGATGATGCGCTGCCCCCGGATCTTGATCTCGTTGACGTCCGCGTAGGTCTCGACAATCCAGTTGAGCGCTTGCTGGGGCGGTGTGATGTTGTCGCCATGGCTGGCGAAGACGATGATCGGCGCACGGATGGCCTTGAGATCGATCGGGCGGCCTGGCTCCAGCCGCGCCTCGTTCTTGACCAGGCGGTTGCCGACAAAAAGCTGCTCGACAATCCAGCGGATTTCGGGCTCGTTCAGCAGGAAGAAGCCGCCCCACCAGCGCTCGAACTCGATGAAGGCCTCGTCGCCCTTGTCGACGTCGCGGTAGAGATCCGTGTACTTCCGGAACAATGTGCGCGACGGGTTCATCATCTCGAAATTCTGGACGAGATGGGCGCCATCGAAGACGCCGCCGCCAATATCCGACAGGAACATGGGGATCCAGGTTCCGCCCAGCACGCCGGCATTGTAGCGCATCGGATTCTCGCCAACACGGCCGGACCAGGGCGCGACTGGCGCGCCATTGATGATGATCGGGCCGGTCAGATCGGGATTGGCAGCAGCCAGCAGAAGGGTGGCCCAGCCGCCCTGGCAGTTGCCCGCGATGATCGGCCTGGCCGATTCCGGGTGCAGGCGCATCACCTCGCGCACGAAGGCGGCTTCCGAGCGGGTGACATAGGACAGGAACTGGCCGGGCTCAGGCTCGCGCCGGAAGGAAACGAAGTAGACAGGATGCCCGTCACGCAGCGCAACACCCACCTGGCTGTCGGCCTTGAAGCCGCCAATGCCGGGGCCATGGCCGGCACGCGGATCGATGATGATGTAAGGGCGCTTGCGGTCGATGATGGTGACGCCTGCGGGCGGCCTGATCTTCAGCAGCACATAGTTCGACGGGTAGGGCATGTCCTTGCCGTCCATGACCACGTCATAGTCATAGGCCAGCACGGGAGGGCAGCCGTTGGCCTCGTGCTCAAGGAAGACGTCGCCGCGCCTGCGCACTGTGTCGGTGGTCAGGACAGCGCGCTGGCCAGCATCGCGCAGATAATCCGTCCACTCCTGACCGAGCCTGCCACCAGCCTGTGATTGCCTGAGGCTTCCCAGCAGGGCCTCGGTGGCCGCGATCATGTCTTGCGCGCGTTTTGAGTGGGTTTCGCTGATGCGCTTTGCGTGTCGCGAGGCCGCGGTCGAGGTGATGCTGGACGTCGCGCTTGCGGCATCCAGTTCGGACGTCGCCGCATGCATCGCGCGTGTCATCGCGGCGAGTGCATCGGTTTCCGGGCGTGGAACACCAAGGTGACGGGTCGGATCAAAAAGCTCAAAGACACTTGCCATGTCAAAGCCTCAGGCTGTGATGGAATAGCCGCCGTCGATGTCGTGCACACCGCCGGTCAGGTTTCGTGCTTCAGATGATGCGAGGAATGCAGCCATCGCGCCCACATCCTCGATCGTCGCCAGCTGGTGCGTTGGTGCGCGCCGTGCCGCGTCAGAAAGCAGGTCATCGAAATGCGCGATCCCGCTCGCGGCGCGCGTGGCCAGCGGGCCGGGTGACAGCGCATGAACACGGATGCCTTGCTCGCCGAGCTCTGCCGCCGCGTAGCGCACAGCACTTTCGAGAGCGGCCTTGACCGGGCCCATCATGTTGTAATGCCGGACAACGCGCGATGATCCGAAGAAGGAGACCGAGAGGCAGGTTCCGCCCCTGCCCATCAGAGGTTCAGCCAGCCGGATCATCCGCAGGAACGAGTGGACCGAAACGTCCATGGCAAGCGAGAAGCCCTCGGCCGAGCAATCAACGACGCGGCCATGGAGATCGCTCTTCGGTGCAAAGGCGATGGAATGCAGCACCGTGTCGAGACGGCCCCAGCGCTGTGTGATCTCGTCGAAAACGGCTTCCATCTGACCGGCCTCCGAGACGTCGAGAGGTCCGGCAATCTCTGCCCCGAGTTCCTCCGCGAGCGGGCGAACAAAGGGCTCGGCCTTCTTGTTCAGCCAGGTCACGGCGAGGTCCGCGCCTTGCGCCCTCAGCGCCTTCGCGCATCCCCAGGCAATGGAATGCTCATTGGCAATCCCAACAACCAATGCCTTGGTGCCAGCGAGAGAGAACATCCACCCGAAACCCTGCGCAGGACAACCACGCAAAGGTCGCTAGAGAGGTGATGTTACATGCATGTGTCAGTGAAGCGCCGCTTGCCTTCCCAGGCACATGACCGCTTCGACGTTGATTTCAGTGAGTTGAGCGTCGCAGGCCTCAATATGCCTCTTCCAGCATTGCCAGATAATCTGCGGCTGAAGGGGTTCTCGCGTTGGTTTTTGTGCAGTGGTCCTCAAGCGCGATCTCGGCCACCTTGGCAAACCA
>JANMMX010000102.1:0-1873 GCA_031373605.1 Allobosea sp.
GGTGGTCTCGCTGGGGGCTGGCGAATTGCTGGTCACCTCGATGGACCGGGATGGCACCAAAAGCGGCTATGATCTGGGGCTGGTGCGCCAGATTGCCGACGCGGTCTCGGTTCCGGTGATCGCGTCCGGCGGCGTTGGTTCGCTGGATGATCTGGTAGCGGGCGTGCGCGAGGGCCATGCCAGCGCTGTGCTGGCGGCCTCGATCTTCCATTTTGGCACCTATACGGTGGCGCAGGCCAAGCGGCATATGGCTGAGGCCGGTCTTGCCATGCGGCTCGATTGAAGCGCAGAACGCTTGGATGACAGCCCCGCGCATGAGCACTTTTTCACTCGCTGATCTCGAAACCATCGTGGCCGCGCGCGCCAAGGCCTCACCGGATGAATCCTGGACGGCGAAGCTGGTGGCGGCTGGCCCCGAGCGCGCCGCGAAGAAATTCGGCGAGGAGGCGATCGAGGCAGTGATCGCGGCAGCCACCGGCGACAAGGCCGGGCTCACCAGCGAAAGCGCAGATGTGCTGTATCATCTGATGGTCGTGCTTTATGCGCGCGGCGTGCCGTTGCAGGATGTGATGGCCGAGCTGGAGGCGCGTACCAAGCGTTCCGGCCTGGCCGAGAAGGCGTCACGCCCGAAAGGCTGAGGCGCACTTGTTTCTCCCTCTCCCTGCAAGGGGGAGGGTCGGGGTGGGGGTCAGGTGGCAACAATCGAGCCGCTCGGTGCCCCTTTTGGAAGCAGCCGACGGGGACGGGCCTATGGATCAGCGCATCACGCCTGCCCCGGATATGCCGGAGCTGGCCTCGCCCTATCGCAGCTTTTCGCGCGATGACTGGGCCCGCCTGCGTGCCGACACGCCACTGACGCTGACGGCTGAAGACGTCGCCAAGCTGCAATCGCTGAATGATCCGATCTCGCTGGACGAGGTGGTGGCGATCTACCTGCCGCTCTCGCGCCTGCTCTCGCTCTATGTCGCGGCAACCCAAGGCCTGTTCAAGGCGACGCAGCGCTTCCTGATGGCGGAGCCGGACGCCAAGGTGCCCTACATCATCGGCGTGGCAGGCTCGGTCGCGGTCGGCAAATCCACCTCGGCCCGCGTGCTAAAGGCGCTGCTGGCGCGCTGGCCCAACACGCCCAAGGTCGAGCTGGTGACGACCGATGGCTTCCTCCTGCCCAATGCCGATCTCGAGCGTCGCGGCCTGATGGAGCGCAAGGGCTTCCCCGAAAGCTATGACGGCACGGCGCTGCTGCGCTTCCTCTCGGATGTGAAGGCCGGCAAGCGCGAGGTGAAGGCGCCGGTCTATTCGCACCTGACCTATGATGTGATGCCGGGCGAGCATGTCACCGTCGACAAGCCCGACATCCTCATTCTCGAAGGCCTCAACGTGCTGCAGCCCAACCGCCTGCCACGCGACGGCAAGGCGATCCCGTTTGTCTCGGATTTCTTCGACTTCTCGGTCTATCTTGATGCCGATGAGGACGATCTGCACCGCTGGTACATCAACCGCTTCATGACCCTGCGCCAGACAGCCTTCCGCGATCCGCGCTCTTTCTTCCGCAAATATGCCGAGATTTCGGATGCCGAAGCGCTCCAGATCGCCGAGCGCCTCTGGTCCCGCATCAACCTCCCCAACCTGCGCGACAACATCCTCCCCACCCGCCAGCGCGCCAGCCTGATCCTGACGAAGGGCGCGAGCCATCGGATTCAGAGCGTGGCGTTGAGAAGGTTGTGACCACGCGCCACCACGTCATCCTCGGGCTCGTCCCGAGGACCCACGCCTTGGCGATGGTGACCGCTGGCCGCTTTTGCCTGATTGAAAAAAGGAAACCGTGGGTGCTCGGGACAAGCCCGAGCATGACGCGGGGTGTGATCGCAGCCAG
>JANMMX010000106.1:0-1504 GCA_031373605.1 Allobosea sp.
ACCGTCAAGCAGAGCCTTGGCGCGGCCACGGCTGACGGCATCGCGCAGTAGCACCTGCAGCTGCACATCGCATGACAACCGCCTTGCTGGCTCTCACCGAAGGCGACCCGGCAGGTATTGGGCCTGAACTTGCGCTGAAAGCATGGCAGCTGCGGGCGCGCGGGACACTCTCGCCTTTCGCCTTTTTTGGCAGCCTTGGTCGGCTCAAGGCTCGTGCACAGTTCCTGAAACTTGAAGTGCCGCTCGTGGCGTGCGGCCTTGAGCAAGCAAGCGCTGTGTTTCCGGATGCGCTGCCCGTCATCGAGACGGGCCATGACGCCCCCTCGCTTCCCGGCCAGCCTGATCCTGCCACAGCGGCGGCCACCATTGCCTCGATCCGGCACGCGGTCGCAGCCGTGCAGGCAGGCGATTGCGCCGCAGTCGTGACAAACCCCATCGCGAAATCAGTGCTCTATGCGGCAGGCTTCCAGCATCCGGGGCATACCGAGTTTCTGGCCGAACTTGCGAAGGCCCCTGGCGGCGAGGTCCCGCACCCCGTCATGATGATCTGGTCAGAGCTACTGGCTGTCGTGCCCGTGACCATCCACATCCCGCTGAAAGATGTCCCGGGCAGGCTCACGACGGCGCTGATCACCCAGACCGGACGCATTGTCGCGCGCGACCTGAGACAGCGCTTTGGCCTGGCGAGCCCGAGGCTGGCGCTGGCGGGGCTCAATCCGCATGCAGGCGAAGATGGCACCATGGGCCTTGAAGACGCTGGCATCATCACGCCCGCTGTCGCGGCCTTGCAGGCTGAGGGCATCGACGCCACGGGTCCCTGGCCGGCCGACACCATGTTCCATGCACGCGCCAGACAGACTTACGATGTGGCGCTGGGCATGTATCACGATCAGGTGCTGATCCCGGCCAAGACGCTGGCCTTTGACGAGGGCGTCAATGTCACGCTGGGCCTGCCCTTCATCCGCACCTCGCCAGACCATGGCACCGCCTTCGACATTGCAGCCTATGGCATCGCCCGGCCTGACAGTCTGTGCGCCGCCCTGCGGCTGGCCGCGCGGCTGGCTTCACAGCCACAGGCAAATTGACCATGTCCGAGCCCAAGCTCAGCAGCGATGGCCTGCCGCCGCTCCGTGAGGTGGTGGAGCGTCACGGGCTGAATGCGCAACGGTCACTCGGCCAGAATTTCCTGTTCGATCTCAACCTCACGGGCCGCATCGCGCGCGCGTCCGGCCTACTGGAAGGCATCACCGTGGTCGAGGTCGGGCCCGGGCCCGGCGGCCTCACGCGCGCGCTGCTGGCCAATGGCGCGGCACGCGTCATCGCCATCGAGCGCGACCCGCGCTGCCTGCCTGCGCTCGCCGAAATCAGCGCGCATTATCCCGGACGGCTGACCGTGATCGAGGGTGATGCGCTGAAGGTCGATATGGCCGCCATCACGGCAGGCGAGCCCGTCCGCATCATTGCCAACCTGCCCTACAATGTCGCGACCGTGCTGCTCGTCGGC
>JANMMX010000110.1:0-3841 GCA_031373605.1 Allobosea sp.
TGTGGTCATGATCGTGACTGTGGCCGTGGTCATGATCGTGCGAATGATCGTGGCCGCAGCCCGGCCCGTGAACATGGCCGCCCTCGGCGTGATCATAGGCGCCGCGCTCGGGCTGGAAGGGTCGTGACACAACCGTTGCCAACCCGCCCTGCCCGCGCACCATTTCGGCCAGCACATGGTCATTGGCGATATAGATCGCATCAGAGGTGATTTCGGCAGGCGTGTGCCTGTTGCCGATGTGCCAGCCGATGCGCATCAGCCGCACCGGGCTTTCGGCCGTGATTTCCAGAAGCGCCTCGTCAGCGGCCTTCATGACGACCAGACGGCCATCTTCCAGCTTCACCGCATCGCCATCGTTCAGCTGCGTGACCTTGTCGAGATCGAGCAGGATATCATGCCCGCCATCGCCTTTCAGCGCAACACGGCGGCGGTTGCGGTCCTCATGGTCCAGCGTCAGTGTGTCGATGACCTTTTCGGCCTTCACGGCTGGCTTGCGGAGAACGGACGTGGCGCGCAGCATGGCTTGCTCCTTTGAAAAGCGTCAGGCTGACATAACGATGGCAGCGGCCAACGCCAACCCGGATCACACCCGCTTTTGCAGCATCTTGTAGAACAGCGCGAGACCAAAGCCGAACGCGCAGCCGATCAGCACCGAAATCAGCATGCGCTGCGCCGCAAAGCCGCCGAAATAGGCCCCGCCCTTGAACAGCGGCACCAGCAGCCAGTTGCCCGTGAGCACCGGACCCAGAAAGCCGAAGACAAGCCCGCGCTGCCAGAGCGTGCGGCCTGGAATGAACGCCAGCAAAGCTGCGAAAGCCACGCCCCAGAGCCCGCCCCAGAACATGGAATTGATGAGTGCAGGCACGCCCATCGGCCCGACGGGGCGGAACGACCATGGAAAATTGGGCAGGAACTTCAGCAGATGCAGGATCAGGATCATGCTCTGGTGAAAACTGATGACAGCAATGGCACCGGCAATAAACCCGAAAACGAGGCTTCTGGGATTTGTTGTCAGTTCCGACATGATTGTGTCCCTCCGCGCAGTTTGGCTGCCTTCGCGCAAGCTAGAACAGGAAGTAGCGCTGCGCCAGCGGCAGTTCCCGTGCGGTCAACACCAGTCGTTTCAGGGTGCTGCGGCCAGTTGCATGCGCGCAATCTCGTTCAATGATCGGTCCAGGGGTTCCGCCCAGCCCGATTTGCCCTTGGCGCGGGCAGAAGCCAGAGCATCCTCCAAATCATACGGGCTGTGTGATTCAAGCGCCTGCATCAAGCTTGCCGCCTGCAACAGGTCCTTGCTGCGCTTGACCCTGTCTGCCGCTGGCCGCTTCTGCGCCAGAATGAGCTTGTGAACGGCAAAGCGCGCCGGTTGAGGCACCGTCGCTGCCACGCCTGCTCCGTGCAAGACGAGCGCTGGCACAGGCTCATGCATCAGCCAATCCAAATGCTGCAACGGCACGGCTCCGGCTGACAGATTTGCCAGGGGCATCGGGTTGGTATCGGTTCGGCGACGCTGTGGAGTCAACAGATCGACAAGGAAGCCGTTGTTGCTGCGAAAGCGTGATGGTGGACTGCGCGGATCAAGACCCGGCACTGACGTAAAACTCGGATCAGCATGTGACAGGATGGCTTCCAGAGGCTGCCCGAAAACATCCCCCACAAGCGCAAGATCTGCGGTTGCCAGATCGGCATCCTGCGTCATCACGCTTGCAGAGGGCAGCATGTGCCCGACCAGTGGCGGATAACACTGGTAAGCGGATGTGCCGACGAGCACAGCTCCGTTGCGAAACAGCCCGGCTGCGGCCAGCGCATCCAGCACCTTGCCAAGTGTGGCTGTTGGCCCCGGGATCAGCCGCCGCAACGCGGAAACAAGCTTTCGTCGCTCGTCTCGCCGCAACATTTCGCGGCGTGCTGTTTCAGCTCGGGCGATGACTGCGGGATCATCTGCACGACCCATATGCTCGAAAACGCGACTGCCGCCGATCCAGCGCTGGAGTCTCAGATAGCGGATGCCCTTCTCGATCTTGGTCACGACCGTTGCTTCGTCAACAGAGGCCGCCGCGACCTGCTGCGCCAGATCAGCGTAAAGAGTCTGCAATGTCAGCGGGATCGGCTTCATGAAAAGTTGGTAGCACAAATACGATTTTCTGCTACCAGCTTTCTTCAAGCCTGCTCGCCTCAGAACAGGAAATACCTCTGCGCCAGCGGCAGTTCCGTTGCTGGCTCGCAGACCAGCAATTCGCCATCGGCTTCCACCGCGTAGGTCTCTGGGTCGATGCGAATGTCGGGCGTGGCGTCGTTGTGGATCATGCTCTTCTTCGAGATGCCGCCGCGCGTGTTCTCCACCGCGACCATCTCCTTGTCGGTGCCCAGCCGCGCCTTGAGGCCATTGGCGATGGCAGCTTGCGAGACGAAGGTCAGCGATGTCGCCGTGCGTGCCCGGCCGAAGGCGCCGAACATCGGGCGGTAGTGCACGGGCTGCGGCGTCGGGATCGAGGCGTTGGGATCTCCCATCGGGGCGGCCGCAATCATGCCGCCCTTGATGATGAGTGCTGGTTTCGCGCCGAAGAAAATCGGGTCCCACAGCACCAGATCGGCCAGCTTGCCGATCTCGACCGAGCCAATGTGGCGCGAAATGCCGTGGGCAATGGCCGGGTTGATCGTGTATTTGGCGATGTAGCGCTTCACGCGGAAATTGTCAGCGCCGGTGCCTGCATCCTGCGCGAGTGAACCGCGCTGCTGGCGCATCTTGTGCGCGGTCTGCCAGGTGCGGGTGATGACCTCGCCGACACGGCCCATGGCCTGGCTGTCGGAGCTCATCATCGAGAGCGCGCCGAGATCATGCAGGATGTCTTCGGCGGCAATCGTCTCCTTGCGGATGCGGCTTTCGGCAAAGGCCAGATCCTCGGCAATGCGCGGCGAGAGGTGATGGCAGACCATCAGCATGTCGAGATGCTCGTCGAGCGTGTTGACGGTGAAAGGCCGTGTCGGGTTTGTGGATGAGGGCAGCACATTGGGCAGGCCCGCCACCTTCATGATGTCGGGCGCGTGTCCACCGCCCGCGCCCTCTGTGTGGAAAGCATGGATCGTGCGGCCCTTGAAGGCGGCAATCGTGTCATCGACATAGCCGCTCTCGTTCAGCGTGTCGGTGTGGATCATCACCTGGATGTCGTGATCGTCGGCGACCGACAGGCAATTGTCGATGGCGGCTGGTGTCGTGCCCCAGTCCTCATGCAGCTTGAGCGCGCAGGCGCCTGCCTCGATCATCTCGACCAGCGCCTTGGGCCGCGCCGCATTTCCCTTGCCGGCAAAGGCAAGGTTCATCGGGAAGGCATCCGCCGCCTGGATCATGCGCGCCAGATGCCAGGGGCCGGGTGTGCAGGTGGTCGCCGAGGTGCCGGCCGAGGGACCGGTGCCGCCGCCCAGCATCGTGGTGAGGCCGCTCATCAGCGCATCCTCGATCTGCTGCGGGCAGATGTAGTGGATGTGGCTGTCAAAGCCGCCAGCCGTGATGATCTTGCCTTCGCCCGCGATCACATCCGTGCCGGGGCCGATGATGATCGTTTCAGCCGGATCGAAATTGCCGAAGCCTGCCTGAATATCCGGATTGCCCGCCTTGCCGATGGCGACGATGCGGCCATTGCTGATGCCGATATCGGCTTTCACGATGCCCCAATGGTCGACGATCAGGGCATTGGTGATAACGGTGTCGACGGCGCCTGCCGCATTCGTCACCTGCGCCTGGCCCATGCCATCACGAATGACCTTGCCGCCACCAAACTTCACCTCCTCGCCATAGGTGGTAAAATCACGCTCGACCTTGATGAGGAGATCAGTGTCGCCG
>JANMMX010000114.1:0-13435 GCA_031373605.1 Allobosea sp.
CCTTCATTGGCGTGATTTGCGTTGTGGGGCCTGAGTTTGAGCGGCTGGATCCGCGCGGGCTTGTGCTTGCGCTTCTCGCCAGCCTCTTTGCCGCCATGCAGTTCTTTGCCGGTGCGAACCTGAACCGGACAGCCCTCATCCCCAAGCTGTTCTGGTCGCATGTGCTGATCCTGCCGGTGACGCTCATCATTCTGATGCTGACCGGTGGCGTGCAACCGCCCGCAGCATTGCTCGCCTCGCCGATTGCAGTTGCCATCACCATGGGTGGCTTCCTGCTCGGCTTCGTCATGCAGGTCATGGCTCTGGCGAGGGCTGCGCCTGGACCGGCAGCGCTCGCCTTCTGTGCCGAACCGGTGATTGCTGTCGCCGTGGCTGCCCTCGTGCTCGGCGAGCGCGTGGGCACATTGCAATATCTCGGTGGCGCCCTTGTGATTGTCGGCATCATTGCCAATGTTATATTGGAACAAAAGCGAGCCTCGGTTGAGGTGCAGCCACATCCAGAGCGCTAGCCAAGGCCTGACCTGATGCAAGACCGTCCGATGCACGATCAAAAGCGGCCCGAGCCCATCTCGCTGACATTGGTCACCGGCTTTCTGGGGGCGGGCAAAACCACGCTGCTCAACCGGCTGCTGAAGGACGAAGCTCTGGCCGACACGGTGGTCATCGTCAACGAGTTCGGCGAGATCGGGCTGGACCATCTTTTGATGGAAGGCATCGAGGATGGCATGATCCTGATGGAGGCTGGCTGCCTCTGCTGCACCATCCGGGGCGACCTCATCAACACGCTGGAAGACCTGCTGCGCCGCCGCGACAATGGCCGGATCACGCCGTTCAGGCGGCTGGTGATCGAGACGACAGGTCTGGCCGATCCTGCACCCATTCTCAATGTGCTGGTCAGCCATCCCTACATCGCCATGCGCTATGTGCTGGATGGCGTCGTGACGCTGGTTGATGCGGCCAACGCCATGGCGACGCTCGACGCCCATGACGAGGCGCTGCGGCAGGTGGTGGCGGCGGACCGGCTGGTCTTGTCAAAGACGGGGCTGCCTGAAGCTGCGCCTCAGCTCGCAATTCTGCATGCGCGGCTTGCGCAACTTAATCCGGGCGCCACTGTGCTGCAGTCGGAGACAGCAACGGCGCGCGCGCTGTTCAGCGGTGGTCTCTATGATCTTGAAGGCCGCAGCCCCGACCTGCGCCGCTGGCTGGCAGCAGAGGGGCCGTCAGTAAACGCCGCGCATGGCCATCATCATGACCATGGCCACGATCACAAGCATCATCATGGCCATTCCCATGACGATCACGACCACAGCCACGATCACGGCCATGGCCACCATCATGATGTGAACCGGCATGATGCGCATATCCGCGCTTTCACGCTGACATCTGATGCCCCTGTGCGGCAGGCGACGTTCGAGCTGTTCTGGGCGCTGCTGCGCTCGACCCATGGACCGAAGCTGTTGCGGCTGAAAGCGCTGATCTGCATTGCCGAGCACCCGGAAGAGCCATTGGTCGCCCATGCCGTGCAGCAGATCCTTCACCCGCCGATCACGCTGCCAGCCTGGCCCGATGCGGATCGTCGTTCGCGCATCGTACTGATTGGCCACAATCTGGACGAAAGCCTCGTGCGCCGCCTTTGGGAAGCCTTTCTGGGGCAAGCGCACGCGGAAGTGGCGCACCAGCACCGGCACTGATCGGGTTTTCGGCAGGCAAGGGCAAGCCTATGGCCCGCTTCTTGAAACTCCCGCGTCGTGGATGACGGCCATCGGTCACTCTGTTCCAGTTCGGGACAGAAGACCGACAATGGCCCGATCCGCCCGCAAGGAGTTGGACCGGAATGGCACTGATCGAAGCACGCAATGGCACGGATTCAGGCGTTGGCCCGACTCGTGCGCCCGTCTTGCCGCCCAAACTCCAACGCCTTGGACAGGGCCCGCTCATGGTCGAGTTCAGGCCGCTTTCGGCCTGTGCCTCGCTGCGCGATGCCTGGAGCCAGCTGGCCGCGCAACCGCTTCAGCCCAATGTGTTCTACGAGCCTGATTTCCTGTTGTCGGCGATGCAGCATCTTGCCAGCGCCCAACAGGTTGTGGTGCTGCTGGTCTGGGCCGAGGGTCAGGGGTCGCGCCAGCTTGCAGGCCTCATGCCTGTGCTTTTGCCGCGCCTGCCCTTCGGGCCAGGCGAGGTGCGCGGCTTTCGCAACAGCCACATGAGTTCCGGCGTGCCGCTGGTCCGCGCGGAGCGTGCAGCCGAAGTGATTGCGGCCATGCTCGACACGCTTGCAGCCCGGAGCCCACGCTGCTCGGCGCTGATGTTTCCGCAAATCGATCTCGAAGGGGCCTTCGCCAAAACCCTTCTGCGGGTCACCCAGGCGACAAGCCGCCGCCACAGCCTGTTTGGCATCCGCCAGTCACCGTCCTTGCGATTGAACGACAGCCGGTCAGTTACATCTGTTGAGCGGCACTCGCCTGAATTTCAGCGCCAGCTTGCCGAAATTCGTGCGGCACTTGGTCGGCATGGCAAGGTCACGCTGGTCGAAGCCAGTGAAGGTCAGGCCCTGCGGGATGGCGTCGAGCTGTTCATGGCACTGGAGGCTTCGGGACCTGAAGGGCGCGCCGGAACGGCCATGATGCTGGACGCGCGCACGGCCTCGTTCATTCGCATGGCGACGCGTATGATGGCGCGCAGCCACCAGTGCCGGACTTTGACACTGATGCTGGATGACAGGCCATTGGCGGCAGCGATTGCCTATGCCAGCGGCAACCGCGCCTGGTTCGTCAAGCTCAGCCATGACGAGGCCTTTGCCAGCGACATGCCTGAAGCGCTTCTGGCTGATGCTCTCGCCCAGCGTTTTGGCGGCCTGCGCAGGATGACCCTGCTCGATGCCAGCGCACAGGCTGGCAATGCTGCGGTCGAGCAAGTCTTGAATGACAAGCTGGCAACCGCCGACATTCTCGTGTCATCGCGCTCCGGCGACAGCCCGGCGGCGCTGGCCGTGCGCATGCGCGAGCGTTTGGCCAGCAGCGCCGCCAGCCTCATGCGCCAGTGGAAAGGCGAACGCGCCTGATCGCGCTCAGCCCGGCTCGCGCAACAATCGCCGGATGATCTTGCCGGTGGTCGTCATCGGCAATTCCTGGCGAAAGACGATCTCGCGCGGATATTCATGCGCGGCCAGTCGCGCGCGCACGAAACCCTGAATGTCGGTGGTCAGTTCCGGCGAAGGCTCATAGCCCGGATTGAGCACCAGGTGCGCACTGACGATCTCGGTACGCAGCGCATCAGGTTTGCCGACAACAGCCGCCAGTGCCACAGCCGGATGGCGAATGAGGCAGTCCTCCACCTCGCCCGGCCCGATGCGATATCCTGACGAGGTGATGACATCATCATCGCGGCCGACGAAACGGATATAGCCATCTGCATCGCACAGGCCCTGATCGCCCGTGGTCATCCAGTCGCCGATGAACTTGGCAGCCGTTGCCTCAGGCCTGTTCCAGTATCCCAGAAACATCACGGGGTCTGGTCGCTGGACAGCGATCTGTCCTTCTTCTTCCGGGGCACACAGACTGCCATCAGCGCGAATGACCGCGACCTTGTGTCCAGGCACCGGCTTGCCGATGGCGCCGGGCCGACTGATGCCGATGGCCGCGCAGGAAGCGAGCACGAGGTTGCACTCGGTCTGCCCGTAGAACTCATTGATGGTCAGCCCGAGCGCACGCTTCCCCCAGTCAAGGGTCTCGGCACCCAGCGACTCGCCGCCCGAAGCGATGCTGCGCAGATCGAGCGCGAAGTCGCGGCGCGGATTCTCCACTGCGCGCATCATGCGCAGTGCGGTGGGTGGCACAAAGACATTGCGGATCTTCTGCTCCGCCATCAGCCGGAACGCGTCTTCCGGGTCGAACCGCGAAGTCGCACGCGCAACAATCGGCACGCCGAGATGCAGGGCAGGCAGAAGATTGTTCAAAAGCCCGCCAGCCCAGGCCCAGTCGGCCGGCGTCCAGATAAGGTCGCCCGGTTGCGGCAGGAACTCGTAAGGCATCTGCATGCCGGGAAGGTGGCCGAGCACCACGCGGTGGCCATGCAGCGCGCCCTTGGCATTGCCCGTCGTGCCCGAGGTGTAGATCATCAGGGCCGGATCGTCGGCAAGCGTTGCAGCGGGTTCAAAATCGCCCGTCTCCGCTGCCACAATGGCATCGAGCCCGAGCGCTGCACCATCAGCGCCATCGGCACAGATGACGAGTGAAAGGCCGGGCACCGGCGCTGGTGTCTGACGAAACTTCGCGAGGCCTGTCGCATCCGTGATGAGCACGCTGGCGCCGGAATCCTGCAAGCGGTAGGCGATGGCATCGACACCAAACAGCGCCGCCAGCGGCACGGCAATGGCACCGAGCCTGTAGGCTGCGAGATGAGCAATGGCCACGTTGCGCCCTTGCGGCAGCAGGATCGCGACCCGGTCACCACGGTTCACGCCGCGGCGCACCAGCGCCTGTGTCAGCCGGTTCGAGGCTGCGCGCAGCTCGCCATAGCTGACATGTCTCGCTTGCCAGTCCGGTCTGATCTCGATGATGGCCGTGCGGTCTGGCTCCAGCGCCGCCCAGCGGTCACACCCATCAACCGCGATGTTGAAGTTCGTCGGTATCTGCCAGCGGAAAGCAGCCATCAATCGATCATAATCACGGATATCTGGCAGCATGGCTCGTGCAGTCTTCCGGTTTCGCCTGAGCTTCCAAGACTACCCGGATGACGAGTTGCGTGCCACCCCGCCCTGGAGGCGTGGCAAGCGCAAGACACCACCAGACCGTCAATTGGCAGAAGCAAATCGTGGCTTCACTGCCACACCTCCCGGAAACTCCACACCACCAGGCTGTTGAAGACTCGCACCCATCCGCGATCCTGATAGTTTGCCTGTGAACAATACGGTGAAAAACCGAAAACATCTGGGGAGAAGACATGACCTTGAAAATTTCGACACTGGCCGCGCTGACGGCTGCACTCGTGGCCAGCAGCGCCTTCGTGTCCAGCGAAGCGATTGCGCAAAGCCGTTACGTCGCGTTCGGTGACAGCCTGTCTGACAGCGGCAACTTCTTCGCGGCAACTGGCCAGCCCCCTGCCCCGTATTTCCAGGGCCGTTTTTCCAATGGCCTCACCTGGGTGGAGCAATTGGCAGGCCCGATGAACGGCTTCTTCCCGGTGGGCGCTGTCAACAATGGCCGCAGCACCAACTTCGCTTTCGGCGGTGCACGGACTGACAATGCCGCAGGCAGCCCGACGGCACCGAATATTTCGGGTGGCACGGGCGCGCAGATCGTGAATTTCGCGGCGCGCGGCGGCCGCTTCGGCGCCAATGACGTCGCCACACTCTGGGCCGGCGCCAACAACATCTTCCAGGGCATTCCGACAGCTGCCGCGAACCCGGCGACGGCACAGGCGGTGATGACCGGCGTTGCCACGGCTTCGGCCAATGATGTCGGCAACAACCTGCGCGCGCTCGCCGGCGCGGGTGCCCGCACCATCGTCTCCATCAACCTGCCTGCCTTCGCGGGCTTGCCTGCCTACACATCCGGCGCAGGCCTCGCTGCCAACGGCCTGGCTGGCCTCTCGTCGGGCACGTTCAATGCCGTGCTTGCGGGCCAGCAGGCTGCAGTCGCGGCCGCGAACCCCGGCGTCAACCTGATCTCGGTCGATGTGGCTGGCCTGTTCAACGCCATTCAGGCGACGCCCGGCGCGTTCGGCTTTGCCAATGCAAGCACGGCTTGCACAGCGGTTGCGAGTTGCGCCTTGGGCAGCAAGGCCGTGCAGAACACCTACGCTTTCTGGGATGATGTGCACCCGACCGAGGCGGGCCACACGCTGGTGGCTGCTGCCGTCAATCAGTATCTCAATGCGCCCGTCTATGCAGCCTCCTTCGCTCCCTACGGAGAGGTTGCCATTCAGGGTCGCCGTGACTCCTTGCTTCGCGGCTATGACCGGCTTGAGAGCGCCCGCGACATGAAGCCGGGTGTCAACCAGTACTATGTCGCTCTGACCGGCAACTCTTCCAGCGCCAATGCCCGCAACCGCCAGATGGGCTATGATTCGCGCGGCGGCGGCGTGGCCTTCGGTCTGGATCGTGCCTTTGACAATGCCTGGTCCATGACGGCCGGCGGCGCGGTTTCGGTCGGCAACTTCAAGGCCCGCCCGGTCGAGGGCAACGTGTTGCAGTTCGGCTTTGACGCGACCGCCCAGTATGTCACAGGCGCCTTCTACGCGAAGGCGGGTGCCGGTTTCGGCGTGACACGTTTCGGCGATGTCGAGCGCGACACGGTCGGACCGCTGTTCAACCGCAGCTCGGCCAATGCCATCTCCGGCAATCTCGGCACCGAGATCGGCCTGCGCTACCAGCTGGGCGCGGTCACCGTTTCGCCTCGCGCCCGCCTGAACTGGATCAGCGCGCAGGTGCAGTCCTTCAGCGAAACCGGCATCGTGGCACCGCTCGCCGTTGATGGCCGCTCGGTCAACGCGCTGGCGGCCGCTGGCGAGCTGCGCATCTCGGCTGACATCATCAGCGATCCGGCCCGCAAGACGACCGTCTATGGCACCATCGGCTACGAGCGCAATCTGGCCTATTCCGGCAACTCGGTCTCGGCCCGCCTGATCAACAACACGGCCCAGCCTTTCACCGTCTCGCTGGCTGACCCGAAGGGCGCAGGCGTCGTGCTGGGCGGCGGCATCAATGGCCGCATCAGCCAGATGATCTCGGTCGGCGTCGACTACAAGGCGACCATCGGCGAGCGCTCTGCCGTGCGCCACACTGGCCAGGCCAGCCTGAACCTGACCTTCTGATCGCCCTTCACTGGCACAAGAATAAGCCGCCGATCCTGCCAGGGATCAGGCGGCTTTTTCGTGGCGAGGAGCACGATCGCTTCCGCAAGCCCGATGCTGCGAGTGTCCGGATCGACGGTGTGACCCGGCAGATCTGCTGGTCCAGGCCGCTCAGGCGTTCGACATCTGCGAGCGCTTGGCCCAGCCGGTCATGCGGTTTTCAACAACATCGACAATGGCCACCAGAACGACGCCCAGAATGGCCAGCACAATCAGCGCCGCAAAGATCAGCGGCACATTGAAATCGGCGGAGGCGCGGGTGATGAGGTTGCCGATGCCGACATTCGAGGCATTCTGCTCGCCAATCACCGAGCCGACATAAGCCAGCGTGATTGAGACTTTCAGCGCGCCGAAGAAATAGGGCAGCGAACGCGGAATGCCGACCTTCCACATGATGTCGAAGCGGCTCGCGCCCAGCGCCTTCATCACGTCCTCGGTCTCGGGCTCGATGGTGGCGAGACCTGTCGCGACATTGACCACGATCGGGAAGAACGAGATCACGAAAGCCGTCAGCACCGGCGGCTGCCAGCCCACGCCAAACCAGATCACGAGGATCGGCACGACCGCGACCTTCGGGATCGAGTTGAAGCCCACAAGCAGCGGGTTGAGCCCGGCATATAGAAAGCGCGACGAGCCGACGAGCAGGCCAAGGAACAGCCCGAAAATGATCGACAGGCCGAAACCCGCACTGGTCATCCAGAGCGTGTGGAACGCGTTTTTCAGCAGCGGCGTCTGGTATTGCACCATGGCCGCCCAGACGGCCGAAGGCGGCGGCAGGATGAACGATGAAACCTTGAACACCCGGCAGATGCCCTCCCAGAGCAGGAAGAAGCCGATGGTGAAGAGATAGGGCGCGATCTTGAGCTGGCGCGCACGCGACATCCCGGTCTTGGGCACATTCCCACTCATGCCGGCACTGCCTCTCGCGCATCGCGGATATGGCCACGCAACTCGCTGACGACCGCAGCAAATTCGGGTGTGTAGGTCAGATCGAGATCACGCGGCCGCGCGAATTTGACCTCGCGCTCGGCAATGATGCGGCCCGGCCGCGCCGACATGCAGAAGACGCGATCAGCGAGGAACACCGCCTCGCGCAGATCATGCGTGACAAGGATGATGGTGACTCCGCGCTCGGCATGCAGATCGCGGATGACGCACCAGAGTTCCTCACGCGTGAAGGCATCGAGCGCGCCGAACGGCTCGTCCAGCATCAGGAGCTTGGGTTCGTGAATCAGCGAGCGGCAGAGCGAGGCGCGCTGCTGCATGCCGCCAGAAAGCTGCCATGGAAATTTCTCGCCCATGCCGGCGAGGCCCACCTTGCGCAGCAGATTTTCGGCCCGCGCCACATATTCCGCCCGGTTGGCCCGCAGGCGCGAGCGATGCGGCTGCACGATCTCCAGCGGCAGCAGCAGATTGTCCAGCGTGGTGCGCCAGGGCAGCATGACCGGGTTCTGGAACGCCATGCCGGTGATCTTGATCGGCTCCAGCACCTGCGCACCGTCAACGATCACGGTGCCGGATTTCGGCACCTGCAACCCCGTGGCCAGCTTCATCATTGTGGATTTGCCGCAGCCGGACGGGCCGACAATGGCGGCAAACTCGCCCTGCTTCACCTGCAGCGAAAGGCCGGCCACGGCAGGAGGCCCATTGCCACCGCCATAGACATGGGTGACATCATGCAACTCGACAAAACTTGTCACCAGGCCCCCCTCGATGACCGCAGTCCCGAGGGACCAGACAGATGGACCGGCTCAGAGCTTCCGGTCAGCGGCAGATGGCAGGAACGTGTCGATAAAGGCGTCACCGGCTTTCGCCTTGTCCTTGAAGGTGAAGGTCAGGCCAATCTGGTCAAGCGCGGCGGCCCAGCGCGTCTTGTCGATGCCGCCAAAGCCATTGGCCTTGACCCAGGGTGTCACCACATTCTGGTCCAGCGTCATGCGCAGGCGCTCGGCCTCAACCTCAAGCTTGGCGACATCATTGCGCTTGATGACCAGCGCTGCACCCGTATCCGGGGCGGCGATCGTGTCGCGCACGCCCTTGGTCAATGCCTTGAGAAAGCCGCGCACGGCTTCCGGCTTCTCCGCAAGGAATTTCGGCGAAACCATGATGACGTTGCCATAAAGCTCCACGCCATGATCGGCCATCAGCATGACGACGATGTCGTCAGCCGGCACGCCGCGCGACTTCAGGTTGATGAAAGACGAGTTGGCAAAGCCGAACACGGCATCCACCTCGCCCGAGGCCAGCATCGGCTCGCGCACGGGAAAGCCGACATTCTCGAACTTCATGGCCGAATCGTCGAGCTTGTTGACCGCCTTGAAGATCGGCCATTGCGCATAGGCGGCATCGGCCGCAGGCGCGCCAAACTTCTTGCCCAGCAGGCTCTTGGGGTCAGCTGTGATGCCACGGCTCTTGCGCCCGACAATCGAGAAAGGCGGCTTGTCATAGACCATCATGACCGACTTGAGATCGACGGACGGGTTCTCGTCGCGGAAGCGGATCAGCGAGTTCACATCACCGAAGCCGACATCATAGGTGCCGGAGGCCACGCGCGGGATCGCCTCGCGCGAGCCGTTGCCAGTGTCGATGGTGACATCAAGCCCTTCGGCTTTGAAGTAACCCTTTTCCAGAGCCATCAGGAACAACGCGGACGGGCCCTCAAAACGCCAGTCAAGCGTCATCCGGATCGCGGTCTGCGCCTGCGCGGGCACGGAGGCAGCAGTCAATGTGACGCAAGCCAGGGCGGCCATCAGGGCACGACGCGAGATGCGGGAAAGAGCGGCGACTGGCATCGAAAAACTCCCTGGGAAAAATGTCGTTCTGGCTCTCAGTCCCGCTCGCACCAAAAACTGCATCAGCACGAAGAGCGGGACAATTGAGACATTTGTTCCACCAAATTTGACGGCATTCCAGCTGTGCCTGCAAGAGAAACTTGCCGATTTTTTGAGCAAGACTGTGAAAAACCTGAACATCCCAAGGGCTGGATTGCTTCGGCATGTTTCATGCGGTCGCTGTGTCACACAACAATGACCATTTTTACTGAGTGATTTAGGCGCCTTGAATTGCCGTCTTCCGCCACCATATCGCCATGATCGGTGACCGGGCCCCTCTGGCGGCTCGCGCAGGTTTGCGCGTTCGTGATGTCGGAGCCGATGCTTGACTTCAGCAACATCAGCCCGGGATCAATCTCATGCCTGAATTCTTTTTTGCCGAGTGGCTCGGCAAGCCCATCTGGATGTGGACAGGCTTCCTGTCCATCGTCTTCGCCCTTCTCGCGTTCGATCTTGGCGTCTGGCACAAGGACGACAAGGAAATGGGCATTTCCGAAAGCCTGTGGCTTTCGGCCTTCTATTTCGGCTTCTCATGTCTTTATGGCGCCGCCGTCTGGTGGGCCTACAATGCTGGGTACCTCGTCACCAGCGACGGGACACATGCCGGCATCACCTTCTTCACCGGCTTCTTCATCGAAAAAGCGCTGTCCATCGACAATGTCTTCGTCATCTCGATGATTTTCGGGTTCTTCGCCATTCCGCGCAAATATCAGTATCGCGCGCTGGTCTGGGGCATCATTGCCGTGATCGTCCTGCGCGGCCTGATGATCGCGGTCGGTGCCGCGCTGGTGCAGGAATACAGCTGGGTGCTCTTCATCTTCGGCGCCTTCCTGATCGGCACAGGCATCAAGATGCTGTTCGTGCCGGAAGGGGATCCCGACATCTCGAAGAACCCCGTCGTGCGTTTCATGAAGAAGCGCATGCGCGTCACAGACGAGCTTCACAACGAGAAGTTCTTTGTGCGCCAGCCTGACACGGTCACCGGCAAGACCGTGCTCTGGGCCACGCCGCTCTTCCTGGCGCTGATTGTCATCAACATCGCCGACCTGATCTTCGCGGTGGACTCCGTGCCGGCGATTTTCGCCATCACCACCGACACCTTCATTGTCTACACGGCCAACATCATGGCGATCCTCGGCCTGCGCGCGCTCTATTTCGCGCTGGCTGCCATGGTGCACCGCTTCCACTATCTGAAGTTTGCGCTGGCCATGGTGCTGGTCTTCATTGGCCTGAAAATCTTCTGGAACCAGCTGGTCGGCAAGCTTGACCCGGCCATTTCGCTCGGCGTAACGCTGGCGCTGATCCTGGGCGGCATCGTTTTCTCGCTCTGGAAGACCAAGGACGAAAAACCCGCCGAGCCGAAGGCTGGCTAAGCCTCGACACGTCCACGAGACAGATCAGGCCGGTCCGCAAGGACCGGCCTTTTTCATGGTGCCTGGCAGACCTCTCAGACCGGCAGCGGCCCGTCCGTCTTCACTTCTTCCATCACAGCATAGGTGCGGGTTTCGCGCACAGCTGGCAGCGCCAGCAGCACATCGCCCAGAAAACGGCGATAGGCTGCCATATCGGCCACCCGCGTCTTGACCAGATAGTCGAAACCGCCTGCCACCATGTGGCATTCCAGCACCTCGGGCGCACGCCGGACGGCTGCTGCAAAACGGTCAAACGCATCAGGTGTCGTCTTGTCGAGATAGACCTCGACAAACACCAGCAGATCGAGCCCGAGCTTGTGCGCATCCAGCCGCGCCCCGAAACCGGTGATGTATCCTTCACGCGTCAGCCGCTTCAGGCGCTCGCCCGTGGCTGTCGGCGACAGCCCGACCTGGTCTGCCAGTTCGACAGCCGCCATCCGGCCATCGGCTTGCAGCATGGAGAGAAGACGGCGGTCAACGCGGTCTAGCATAGTGAATATCTCCGTCAAAAGCGGTTAGTGCCACGCAATCTCAATTGATTGCCTTAAATCAGAGGTTGAAATGCGGTGCAAGACGCATAATTCTGCACATCAACCCGTTACGTTTTCCGGAGCCTGCTTCCCATGACCTTGTCCCAGCCGCACGCTGCCTTTTCCGCGCCCTATGCCGAGGCAGATGCTGCCATCGCCGCGCGCCTGCTGGCGGGTGCCAGCCGCACGCCGGAGGCGCGCCAGCGCATCGAGGCGCGCGCTTCCGCGCTCATTGGCGCCATTCGAAACCAGCGTGTGGGCCTGGGCGGTGTCGAGGAGTTGCTGCGGGAATACTCGCTCTCCTCCAAGGAAGGTCTTGCCCTCATGGTGCTGGCCGAGGCGCTTTTGCGTGTGCCGGACGGCAAGACGGCGGACCGGCTGATCGAGGACAAATTGGGCCAGGGCGATTTCGCCCACCACGAGGCAAAGTCCGACGCGTTCCTGATCTCGGCTTCATCCTGGGCACTGGGCATCACGGCGCGCATCATCCAGCCGGGCGAAACGCCTGACAGCATCATTGGCCAGATGGCCAAGCGGCTGGGCCTGCCAACCGTGCGCACCGCGACGCGCCAGGCCATGAAGGTGATGGGCAACCATTTCGTGCTGGGCCAGACCATCGAGGAGGCGCTGAAGCGCGCCCGCTCCGGCGCTGGGAAGCTCTACCGCTACTCTTTCGACATGCTGGGCGAAGGCGCCCGCACGCAGGACGATGCGGATCGCTACCTTGCCTCCTATTCTGCCGCCATCGACGCCATCGGCCGTTCTGCCGGCAACGAGACGCTGCCCAACCGGCCAGGCATCTCGGTGAAGCTTTCGGCCCTGCACCCGCGCTATGAGGCGGTCAGCAAAGAGCGCGTGCTGAATGAGCTTGTGCCGAAGGTCATCGCGCTGGCGTTGAAGGCCAAGGCTTATGACCTGAATTTCACCGTTGATGCCGAAGAGGCCGACCGTCTCGAGCTGTCACTGGAAGTGATCGAGGCTGTTCTGGCCGATGCCTCGCTTGCGGGCTGGGACGGGTTTGGCCTCGCCATCCAATCCTACCAGAAGCGCGCCAGTGCCGTGATCGACCACATCGCGATGCTTGCCCGCACGCACAATCGCCGCCTGATGGTGCGCCTCGTCAAGGGCGCCTATTGGGACACCGAGGTGAAGCGCGCCCAGGAGCGTGGGCTTGACGGCTATCCCGTCTTCACCCGCAAGGCGATGACGGACCTGAACTACGAGGCCTGCGCCAAACAGCTGCTCGACTTGCGCCCGATGATCGTTCCGCAATTTGCCACCCATAATGCTTTAACGGTTGCCGCCATTGCCGAGATGGCGGGCGACGCCGCAGGTTATGAATTTCAGCGCCTGCATGGCATGGGCGAGGCGCTTTATGGGCACCTGATCGCCGAAAGCGAGGGCTATGCCTGCCGCACCTATGCGCCCGTTGGCGGCCATCAGGATCTGCTCGCCTATCTGGTGCGCCGCCTGCTGGAGAATGGCGCCAACTCCTCCTTCGTCAGCGTGGCAGGCGACCCGTCCGTGCCTGTCGCACAGCTCCTGGTGCCGCCAGCCGAGATCATCGGCAAACCGGACGCCGCCGCCCACCCGAAACTGCCCATGCCAGCCACGCTGTTCGGCGCCTCGCGCACCAATTCGGCGGGCGTCGAGTTCGGGGACCGTGTCGCGCTGGCAGCTCTGCTGGCTGAGGTCGGCAAGGCTGCGGCTGTGCCGGTTCCTGATGCAGTGCCGCTCGTCAACGGCAAGCCATCTGGTGCTGGCGCACGCGCTGACGTGCTGTCGCCCATCGATGGCAAACCCGTCGGCA